>JADFZC010000174.1 GCA_015232735.1 Oligoflexales bacterium
CCTGTGGTGCAAAGCAAGGAAATGATGGTTAATATTTTTTTTATCATTGGCTGGATCGAATTTGGGGGATATTTTATATGGCAAAAATTCTGATTGTCGACGATTCAATGACAACCCGAAAAAATCTCAAGGACCTGTTTGAACAGAACGGTTATGAAGTTGTGGAGGCTTCAAACGGGGTATCTGGTTTAAAATCATTCAATGATAATGAAAAAATAGATGCCATCATCAGCGATATCAATATGCCTGAAATGGATGGACTTGAATTTTGCAGGGAAATAAAAAAGCATGAAAGGGGCACGAATGTTCCCATCCTGGTAGTGACCGCCGTCGCGACAAAAAAAAATAACGAGACAGCCAGAAAAATTGGCGTTGATGGAATAATTGTCAAGCCATTCAGGAACGAATTGTTGCTGGAAGCCTTGGGCAAGATAATAAAATAGCGGTGTACACTTGTAAAAATGTAGACAGATAATCCTTTGGCAATCATCTTATCAACAACTGATTCCACCGCATCTCGTCAAAACCGATATTGAGTTTACTGCCCTTGTTCCTGGAATAGTCTGCATACGCGGGATATGACATATACTTGATAAAGGTACGATGGCAAAACGAGTGATGCAGATTTTCTGCAGGACCAAGTGGAGGAATGATCTCCGAAAAACCTCTTGCCAGAGCCGAGGCACATTCTTTGGAGGACAGAACGAACTGGGAAAGCAGATCACTTGTGATGGGCCTTGTCATCCCATTTTTTTCCATAACGGACTGTACCATGAGAGGCGTTGAGGCAGTCATGAAAGCCTCGATGGACAGGCGTTCTGAAGGTATGAATCCAATGACATTGTTATTTCTATCGCCTGCGACCATACCGTATTTCCTTTATCATAAAAGTTGATGATCCGAATATATTTTTTTGCCTTAAATACATAATGTTATAACAAAAATCACAGGGCAGCAGCTTTTTTGTCTGTAAAAAAAACCCTGCGCTTCAATTTTTTGCAAACACTTCGGCCTTTGCGGTATAATATTTCCACATCATTTCGGTTTGATAAAAAACATGCTTAAAACACCTATCAGGCAGCGGAGTCTCACTTATGAAAAATTACATCGGTCTTACTGCAAACTCCCACGATCCGAGCCTTGCAATCGTAAATTCCAATGGGGAACTGGTTTTTGCCGAGGCTACAGAAAGGTATCTGCAGAACAAAAGGGCCTGGTTCTATAGACCCGACGACTTGATACGGTTAAAGAAACTATTTAAAAACTATCTTGAGGAGGGCGCCGACCTTGTGATAGCAAGGACATGGAGCAAACCTCCGCTCCTGAGATCCATTTTCGCAAACTTTTTCCTTTATACGATATACAACAACCTGGAGAAGAACCTTTTCCACCTTAAAAATCTCACCGAACCGGGAACAAAGGCGCTTATCGGACAGCTCATGACAGACGGCTGCAATATCGACTACATCGCAAAGGAGATGAATCCCGACATAAGGATTTCAAGAAAGTATTACGACCACCATCTGACACATGCCGTAGCCGCCTGCATGACAAGTCCTTTCAGCCAGGCGCTGTGCCTCATCGTGGACGGCATCGGTGAAAATTACAGCGTGATGGCGGTCTACAGGTACGAGGACGGCAGTCTGACGAAACACATGAGCATGCCTCTTTTCAGGCATTACAGCCTTGGCTTTTTTTATGAATACGTATGCGCCGCGTGCGGATTCAAGCCCCTTGAGGGAGAGGAGTGGAAGGTGATGGGGCTTGCTTCCTACGGCAAGTTCGATCCCGCCATAGACGAGATTTTTAGAGACATATTCGTATTCAAGGACGGAATGCTGGCACGGACCAAAAATACGCTTTCGGCCGAAAAAAAGCTTGTTGCCATGACCAGAGGCAGGGATGAATCGCCCTACAGGATGGCCGACCTCGCACATACGGGGCAGAAATATTTTTGTGAAAACATGTTCAAGCTCATAAACCACTATCATGGACTTATGAATACTGACAACCTGGTCTTAGGCGGGGGCTGCTTTTTGAATTCATCCTGCAACGGAAAGATCCTTGAAAATACAAAATTCAGGAACGTCCATATTTTCAGCGCGCCTGGAGATGACGGCAACTCCGTGGGGGCGGCGATAATGGCCTATCTGGAGGATAATGAAAACGCACGGGTGACGCCTGGTTTCCAGTCTCCGTACCTCGGGGAAAGGCTGAACGATTTTTCAATCCAGAACTTTCTGAAATACAATCCCCTGAAACCGACTCCTTTGGGAAGCACCTCTGTCGAGGTCAGGGCGGCGGAAATCCTTGCCAGAGGGAAAATCATCGGCTGGGTCCAGGGACGCGCCGAGTTCGGCCCCAGGGCCCTCGGGAACAGATCGATTCTGGCTGATCCAAGGCCCGCGGACATGAAGGACAGGATCAACGCCAACGTCAAATACAGGGAAGAGTTCAGGCCGTTCGCCCCTTCCATTCTCCATGAATTCGGAAACGAATACTTCGAAAATTACCAGGAAAGTCCATATATGGAGCGCACCCTCAGGTTCAAAAAGGATGTCGTCGAAAAGGTCCCGGCCGTCGTCCATGTGGACGGAACGGGGAGGCTTCAGACAGTGAAGAAGGAGTGGAATGAAAAGTACTACAACCTCATAAAGGCCTTCTATGAAATTACCGGTATTCCCCTTATTGTAAACACAAGCTACAACGTCATGGGGAAACCGATCATAAGTTCTGTCGAGGACGCGGTCTCGGTGTTTTATACATCAGGCATAGACGCCCTTGTCATAGGTGACTATCTGTTTGAGAAGCCTTAAGTTCCCGCCGTCACCCGGCAACGACAGGAAAGCCCGGCATGGCCACAAGGCTAATCCCCTGCTTATCTTAAAGATTCTGACAACGAAAAAAAAGATTTCCTCTGGGGCAGGCATTTTGGTGCCATCTTTGGTATAAAATATAAAAGTGGCTTTAAAAAAGGTGATGAAATGGAAAAATCCAGGATTTCCACAAACCGGCAGATTTTTAAAATCGCAATCCCTTCCGCCCTGGGATTTCTGGGAATGGTCCTTTTTGAGACAATCAACATCTTCTGGATTGGCAAACTGGGTTCAAGTGCGGTGGCCGGTGTTGCCGCCGCCGCTTTCATTCTCTGGACGGCTTTTTCCATGATGCGCCTGACAACCACGGGATGCGCCAGCCTGGTTGCACAGAACCATGGTGCAGGAAATCAGGACAGGGTTTATGAAGTCATTAGAGGGGCTTTTTTCCTCTCCCTGATAACAGCCTTCGTCATAATGGCAATACTTTATTTTTCCATCGATCTCATTTTCACTTCGATGGGTGTTGATGCCGCGACAAGAAAGCTGGCAAGTGAATACTTCATAATTTACATAATATTTTTCCCTGTTTCCTACCTCTTTGTCCTTCAGGAAAATGTCTTTAACGGCTATGGAAAGACAAAACCCAGTACAATAATACTCCTTGTCACCCTTCTGATGAATATGATCCTGGACCCCCTCATGATCTTCGGCTTACTTGGCTTTCCCGAACTGGGCATCAGGGGCGCCGCCTTCGCCACGATATCGTGCGAGTTTGTCGGCATTCTCTTGAGAACAGGCTATCTTCTAAGAAAAAAATTCATAGCCCCATTAAGTTATTTTCTGAAGTTTTCGACATCCCATTTTTCCGACCTTCTTCGAATCGGTTTTCCCTCCGCCCTGACAAACATGGTATGGTCTATGGTGTTTCCCATGCTGACGGTCATCATCACAAAGTTCGGCATGGAGCCCCTGGCAGGCCTGAATATTGGAAACAGATTTGAAGGCATCCCATATTTTACCGCAATGGGCTTCTCAGTAGCGATAGGCTCCCTTATCGGCCAGTCGCTGGGCCGCGGCGAGAGGGAGGAGATTAACAGGATCCTGACAAGAGGCGTTATCCTAATCACCATTATTCTCATGCCGATCTCCCTTGCCTTTATTTTTCTCCCGTCAGAACTGATTGGGCTTTTGAACAGCGATCCCAAGGTAATCTATCACGGCGCAAAATATCTTCGCATCGTCGGATACCTTGAGATATTCCTCGGATGGGAGCTAGTAATAGAAGGCGGGTTCAACGGACTGGCAAACACAAGGCCCTATATGAATATACGGATTCCGCTGACATTTATCCGCATACCGCTCGCCTACTTTTTGGCATTTCATCTCAGGATGGGGATTGAAGGCGTATGGTGGGCCGTAAGCATAAGCACGTTCTTGAAGGGAACAACCCTGCTTTTGGCATTCAAGACAAACAGGACCAACAGGAAGATCATCGGGTCATGCGGTGATCTATCAAAATCCTAAAAAAAGCGGGACATGAGTCATGTCCCGCAAATACCGTCAAAAATGATATTACTCCTATTTGGCAGCGCCCTTGGAAGCCATATACTCATACTGGCTCCACTTGGCGTCAGCCTCAAGCTGCGATTCCCTGAACAGCCTTTTTGCTTCGGCAGGGTTGATCTTTGTGAGCACTCTGAATCTGTTTTCCATCATCAGGTACTCTTCGACAGGTATCGATGGTTTTGCCGAATCCAGCTGCAGAGGATTCTTTCCTTCCATGGCAAGTTCGGGGTTGAAACGGTACAGGAACCACTTGCCGGACTTGACGGCTGCTTCCTGATACTGATAGCCCTTGCTCATATCGATGCCGTGTGCAATGCAGTGCGACCTGCATATCACGATGGAAGTCCCTTTGTATGCCTCAGCTTCGGATATCGCCTTAAGCGCCTGACTGTCCTTTGCTCCAATGGAGATTGAAGCAACATACACATTGCCATAGGACATGGCAATCAGCCCGAGGTCCTTCTTGCCGATCGGTTTTCCGCCCTCGGCAAACCTTGCAACGGCACCGAAAGGAGTCGCCTTCGAGCATTGTCCGCCCGTATTGGAATAAACCTCGGTATCGAGGACGAGGATGTTTACGTTCTCGCCGCTTGCAAGCACGTGGTCCAGACCGCCAAAACCGATATCGTACGCCCAACCGTCGCCTCCGACGATCCATACGCTCTTCTTGACAAGATAATCGGCTACCACAAGAAGGTTTTTGGCATCGCTTGAACCTTTGCCCTGGAGCTTGTTTTTAAGGGTTGCCACCCTGTCCATCTGCGCGTAAATTTCCGGCTCGTTTGTCTGGCTTGCTTCGAGAATCGATTTTGCAAGTTCATCACCGATTGTGCCAGAAAGTCTCGATACGAGTTCTCGTGCAAAATCGTTATGTTTGTTTATGGCAAGCCTGAAACCAAGGCCGAACTCGGCATTGTCTTCAAACAGCGAGTTTGCCCATGCGGGACCTTTGCCCTTGTGGTTTTGCGACCACGGCGTTGTCGGCAGGTTGCCGCCGTAAATTGACGAACATCCTGTGGCGTTTGCAATAACGGCCCTGTCGCCGAACAGCTGCGACACAAGTTTCAAATAAGCCGTTTCACCGCAGCCCGCGCACGCACCGGAGAACTCGAAAAGCGGCTGCTGTGCCTGCTGTTCCCTGATGTTTGTCACGCGGATCGTAGAACGGTCGACTTCAGGCAGCGTGAGGAAGAAATCCCAGTTCTTCTTCTCCTCTGCAAGAAGCGGCGGCTGGTTTTGCATCATCAGCGCGCGTCTGTCGGGATTCTGCTTGTCCTTCGCAGGACACGTATCTGCGCAGTTTCCGCAGCCGGTGCAGTCTTCAGGAGCCACCTGGATCGTGAACGACTGTCCTTTCCAGGCCTTGACCGACGCATCCGTACTCTTGAATGTCGAAGGAGCGTTCTTCTTGAGATCGGATGGGTATGCCTTCATGCGGATTGTCGCATGGGGACATACGAGCGAGCACTTGCCGCACTGAATGCAAAGATCCTGATC
>JADFZC010000175.1 GCA_015232735.1 Oligoflexales bacterium
AGAGTCCGACATATCCCGATGAGGGAAGATATGCAATAGGAGGCAACGTCGTGTGTCCCCGATGTAGATGCAATAGGAGGCAACGTCGTGTGTCCCCGATGTAAGTGTCCCCGATGTAGAACGTCGTGTGTCCCCGATGTAGCCGATGTACCCCGATGTAGTCGATGTAAAAGAAATAGCCATTTAGCCATTATGTTATAAATCTCGACACATCGGTACTCAAAATTCCCTCTCATTTGACATGTCAAATCCAGAGAATCCTCCATAAGGGTATCTATGCATTTCCACATAAATATATAAATCTTCAAATGACTCATTCAGCATCCTTGATTCATTGGCATTTGTTTTGCACATGAAAATCACATTATTGGGTGAATGACGACGGCGGGGCCGGACTTGGTGTCAGGAAACTACCGGGTTGTTATCACATCATTTTTTGAAACAGAAGCGTGTGAACACAGGAATATGAGTATGACGGCTGTTAGAACAGTAATGATAAATCTTGCCATATTATCAACTTTTTTTGTGCCAGCATGCTTAAAAAGGCCAGCTGACAAAACTTCTGCTTTAAATGTAAGCAATGTGGACGAGGCAGGAGATTTGTGGAAGCAGTTTCCTGAAGTTGTACAAATTGAAATAAAAGACAAGATGGGCAAAACCATCCAACTTTGTTCAGGAACCTTCGTCAATGACTTGATGTTGGTGACAGCAGCCCACTGCATGTTTGATGGGAAGAGAAATCGTGCCGACCATATCGTGTTCAAATCCGAAGATCAAATTGAACACAAAGGCAAGATTTTCGTAAATTCCTCTTACGATCCAAGAAAGGCGGAACGCTATCAGATTACCAGTGATATGGCCATGGTGGCGTTTGATCCCGGTCAGTCAAGCAAACCGGTGGCTCCAGGCACTGCCAAGTTTGGCAAGGGAGAACCTTTGAAAAATAATGAGGAGATTATTCTTGTCGGTTTTGGTGATGATGATCTTGCAAAAAACAGCGGTGCAGGAGCAAAGCGCGCCGGAGAAAATGTGGTTAAAGGCAACAGCCGCGACAATACCTTTAGGTTCTGGGGAATAGCTGCAGCCGACGGAAATACCAAGCCTGGAACGCTCTCTTCAATTGGCAGCGGGGATTCGGGAGGCGCCATTTTCCGGAAGCAGGATCACAGCTTTGTCGGAATCATGTCCCAGAGCACTGGTCCCATGAAGACGCCTAGAGAGGTTGGAATCATTAATTATGCGGTGGATTTACATCACAAAGATACACTTGATTTTTATGAAAAGACTATCAGCAGGATATGTAACACTCAGAAGTGAAAGCGCCTTTAGGTTTGGAGCTGCGCGTTTTCCGGCATAGCTCCTGGTGCGTTTTGCGCAAAAAACCGGATTGGAATTCAACGTGGAATTTTTTTCCTTGGACAGGCTGGGAGAAATGGCAAGGTCTGTGCTGCCTGAATTATGGGTTATCAAGGTATTGCCTGTTTTTTTGGAGAAACGCCGATTTTTGAACAATCAGAAACATCGGTATCGCATCGGGAAAATCTGTGATGTCGCTACTGTCTCTGTCAAGCTTGTCCCAGATGGCACTGTGCCGGGAACTGTCTTCATCGCCTTCTTTTGGGGGTTTTTCACCCAATATGGGCTTGAAATAGATGTCCCAGTACTTGTCAGTGCATGGGTCCTCGCTGCTGTTTTTATCTTCTTCCGGTTCCGGTTTTTGATAATAACTCGCCGGCATGCCTATGACGGTTTCCTGTTCGCCTGTGAGGATCGGACCACCGGAGTTTCCTCCGTAGACGGAGCAGTCCGTTTTATACGAGGGACGAAAACTGGAAAGATTGGAAGTTATCGTAAAGCATTCGTTGCGCATATCCTGGTAATCGGACCTTGTGTGGTATTTGGGGTCGTTTTCCCATGCGCTGATCAGTTTTCCGGCATCTTCCTCATATTTTTTTATTTCCTCCTGTGTTCCGCTTATCCCCTGCGGTTTCACATCGACACCTCGAACCCGGCACCTGCTGGCGGTCAGCTGGGTTTTCTGATAAGAGTCTGATGGATATCCGACCATGACAAGAGGGGTCTTGTCATCCATGAGTTTTTGCAGGGAGTTTGTGCCGGCAAGCTTCAGAGACCTGGCTGATCGGGTTTTTTCCTTAAAAATGAAATCATATCTGAAGATGACGTAATCCAGCCCGGACACCGGAGAGGATTCGATTACCTCAGTCACATATCCCGGATCTGGGCACGCAAAAGGTTCCCAGGAGTCTGTATAAAGTCTTTCCAGGCCAAAACAAATACTTGTCAGTTCTTTCCTAATGTCGCAGTGCATAGCCGATATGGCGATATTCCTTACGGAGTCAATTATGAATCCCGTACACCCTCTTCCCACGGAAAGTATGTATGGCGCCTGGGAATGGGGTATCGTATCCCGCTTCTGATCTGTAAAAATCTGTTTAATCTCTGAAGACTGCTCCTGTCTATTGCATCCAGGCAGGTTGACTGCAAATAAAATAACAAAAATCAGGTATGGAAAAGCAAGGCGAAGATCTTTGTGCATAAATTTCTTTTTCCTCTCTGTATAAGATCGATGCGAAAACTGCAGGCCGAATAATAAGTCCTTGGAGTCAATATCGTCAAAGGTCATATTTTTAACATGGATAACTCCTAAAAAAAATTAAGACAACACACCAGATCGTGATTATGTTTCAAATTGGGCCTTATCAAGTGTCCATTGAAATTTGCAGGAATCATGCCAGGGGATATGATGGCTATAAGTGATTGATTATTGTATCTTCCATTTTGATTTTTATTGCCGATGCTGAATCTTTTGTATGAAGATTGTTCATGGAATGCGTCATGATTTTATACTTTATTTCTTCTGAGGTTGAGTACAATAGTTATTATTTACATTTAGTTATCGTAAACATATAACCCCGCCGATCGTCCCCTGTCAAACGGAGTTTCAGGTATTTCTTAGAGCTTGTTGATATGATTCCCGGGGCTATCGACCCTGAGTTTTTTTTCATAGCGCTTTTGCAGTATATGATATCGTCTTTTCTCCCCCAATGTTTTTCACAAACGCGCTACCGGAATGGTCCTTGAGCCAGAAACTTTCAATCGTGAGGCCCATAACGGTTCCACCTGCCCCATAGTTAGGTATAGGTGTCAGTTTATAGCTGCCGTCGCTGTTTTTGGTCGGTGTGGTCAGGGCGTTGCCTGGATTGAGCGAGGTTACTTCTTTATCAAAGTTAATGTTCGGCTCCCCGACGATGGTCCAGACGACTCCGGCTACTTCCTGGTTCGGGTCCACAAGAAACAGAATGGAAAGGTAATAGCTTTCATCCATGACGCCATTTTTGTCAGCGTCGAACCTCACTTCAAATCGCTTCGTGGTCGGGACTCCGGTGCCCGCATAGGGGATAAAATTGAGGTTGTTCGGTACCACACAGATATCAGGATGAGAGGTCGTGGGTGAGTACCTGCTGGCGGCCTCACCCAGGCCGCTGCATTTGGCTAGCGAAAAGCTATGAACAGGATCCACATAAATATTTATGAAGGGTTTATTCGTCTCGGAAATCTCTTAGCTGCTGGCCATCTTTATGGTTCCGCCCGAACTTGCCGAGGAATATGATTTTACATTGTCAATGATATAGGTCTGGCTTCCGACGGTTATTTTGCCGGAGACCGTGTGGACTTTTCCCGGATAACCGGCGCCCGCGGCCTGATATATGCCAAAATCCTTTTCCCTCACCGGCTGGCTAAACGTCCCCAGACTCATCGAAGGATCACGTCCGATAAACTCAAACGCCTCTTTTATGTCAATTGAAAAACCTTTGAGGTCACCATTGGCCTGACATGCGAGCCCATTCGAATCGGGGCAAATCGATACGTTTTCTATAAAAAGTTTCAAGGAGGTTGGGGTGAAAGTGAACCCACAGCTTGTACATTTTGGATTCAGGAATGGAGACTCCAGAAGAGCCATCGACTCAGATTCACGAAGACGTGCCGCCGAAGAGTCCAGTGAAGCCACGGAAACTCCGATCTTGGATTTTTTTTCAATAACCCCGCTGGTGTAGATCAGCAACGGATCTGTGATCACTCCGAATCCGCAGGAATTGAGAAGCAGACTAATCAGCAGAAGCCATATTTTATCCATTACAAACTCCTTTAAAAGGACTACTTTGACTCACTATCGTGTTGACGTTTTAGCGAATGTTAAGAAAAAATGAATATCCCATTACCATCTATTTTAATTCGGTTTGGTTATTGTGTAAAAAGAAATTGTGCGAACCTTTTTAAATCCAATGTCGTTGATCAGTTTTTAGGCATTTTTTTCATTGTAGTAATCAATGCCCATATAAGGGAGTTAAGGGATAAAGAAGGATTTCGCAGATTCCCTCTTCTGGATAAAAAGGGGGATGATGATACGATTTCAAAATAAATATATTTTTAAAAAAAGAGTAATATGAGTGCCTCATTTAATCCTGATCGAATTTCAAAAGAACCTTCAAAACCTCCTTTTTTTTCGAGAATTCAAAGGCCTCAATTGCGTCCCCTGCGTCAAATATTTTTGTTATGAGGGGATTGAGGCTTACAAACCCCTTTTCGAGGAATTTGACGGCAGGCGCAAACTCGCCGCAGCGCGAACCAACAATAGTAATCTCATCGATTACCACGGGGGCGAGATTGAACGGCCTGTCGGCCGCTACCGTGCTTTTAAGCACGACGACTCCCCGGGGTTTTGTCAGGGCAAGAGCTGTTTCAAAACCGGCAGCCGATCCTGTGGCGTCGATCACGATGTCATAGGCTTTTTCCATTTTAAGATCTTTTGACAGAATTGTCTTTACCTTCGCTGCCGCCGCGATATCGAGTTTGTTTTGATGCCTTCCGACAAGAAGCAGGTCGCATGGTATGGTCGAAAGCGCAAGCGCTGTGGTGAGTCCCAGTTTGCCATCGCCAAGCAGTGCGATTTTGTCAGCGGGCTTTATATGAACCTGTTCCAGGATTTCAAAGGCTGCGGCAAAAGGCTCAACCAGGGCGGCCTCTTCATCGCTGATGCAGTCGGGAACAATGACAAGGTTTTTAACCGGAAGTGTGACATAATCAGCCATGCAGCCATCCTTGTTCCAGATTCCAAGCGTGCCGCGGTCAGGGCAGTGGCGTTCAAGGAGACTGAGACAAAACCGGCATCTTCCGCATCCGGCATTTATCGCGCCTACAACCCGTTTGCCCAGAAGGCCTCCTCCATCTCCAAAAGCCTCCTTGACGACCCCTGAAAATTCATGTCCGAGAATTCCAGTGAATCCCATGTACCCTTTTGTTATTTCGATGTCCGTGTTGCAGATTCCGGCATAGGTCACTTTTATCAGGGCTTCGCCCGGGGCAGGTTTGGGCCTCGAAAGACCTTCAGCAAAAAGGATTTTGTTATTTTCAAATTTTACAGCTCTCATAATTTTCCATCCGGCCATTGTATAATCAGGAGTTGGCGGCATCTTTTGCTGCCGGGGTGCGATTTAAATGATCTTTCAAGATCCTGCGAGCCTCGATCGCCACCTGAAAGGGCTCTTTGCCCTCTTCCCACGGGAAGGCGTTGAGAATTCGCTCGGCGGCATCCTGACGATGGCGGTGGTCAGCAGGGAGGCTCGCAACGCTTGATCCCAGGAACTCCAATGTAAAGAGCTGATCAATGTCCTCGTTCGCATCTGTCATCGACTCGCGGCGACAGATCTCTTCAAGGATCAATTTGGGTTCAATGAGAATGGGATAGGGATTGATCTTGCCATTGATGACATCTTCGATGACGGCGACCGAATCGTTACAGACGGCCAGTGCTCCATAACCTTCAAGGGGCAGGTTGCTTCGCTGTGAAATAAATT
>JADFZC010000176.1 GCA_015232735.1 Oligoflexales bacterium
AAAAGCGTCGGCATCCTCTTCACTGTCGAAGTAATCCGCCTTCAGTCCCCATGAACGCCAGCATCCAGCAAGCCGGTGAAATACCTGTCTTGCATCGTTTTCGCCCTCGCCCTCGGAAGTGACATGGGATTTCAAATATTTTTGAGCCAATATATCCGAAGAAACCTGGTTCCAGAAGTCTGGTACGGTGATCTCTTTCCTTACGCTCGAAAGGCTTCCGTCACTCTTGACAAGAAGAGAATTTCGTTTCTCAAATTTTATACCGTCATAAGGGTGACCATGTTTTTTCGTAAAACGGCGCGATATCTTCATGTGCCTTAATCCTTTTGAATTAATTTGCCTGATGCCTGTAAAGATCCCGTACTTCACAGTAATAAACATATGCTGTTCCAATAACGTAAAGTCAGTTTCAATATTCATGCCAAAGCAACTCAAAACCAGGTATTACCCATTCAATATTCGTAAACTGCTCTCACCAGAGCCTTTTGCCTTTGGCGTTGAAAAGACGGATGCGGATGGTATATTTTTTCAGTAGCGGGAATCACATTTTTCAACAGTGTTTTCAAGGTGATCTAATGTTTTAAATTCCAAAAAATGACAGAGGGATTTCATCCATAGGAACCCTTGAACACCGGTATACTGAAATGGATCAATGCAACAGTAAACACAACATATGCGTTAAGGTCACACATCGTCAAATCACCTTTATAAGAAGAAGAAGGTATGGCGGAAGAGGCCAAAGTTGACATCCCATTTTTCAATCCGGGAAAATGTCAATTTTCCAGCAAAGGACTATTGGCTTGGAGAACCATTTTTCTATATAGCTTCAGCTATTATACTGAATTTCAGTCATAATCTGGCATTTCCTGCAATCCTGACATGAACTCATCACCCTCCTGTTTTCCTGTCATATTTTAACTATTAATAAATATTGGTTTTATTTTGCAATGCGCTTATCCAAGGAATAGACCGGACAGAAAGAAATCACATATCCGCACCTTTCCTGTCACGGAAAATGATTTCAGCATTTCCCATGACAAAAACAGGCGACTGCCATTGTCGGCGCTTAAGTGCAAGTGTCTTAACACCCATCGTGGCACAATGATTGCATGGCACCATAAGTATTGTTCATCCATGTATACAATGATGTCTTCAAAAATTACGAAAAAACATCGAATAACTTTGTAGGATGGTATCCCTTGAAGTAAACAAAGATTTTTGAAAAATGGTGGAAAGACAGTGTTATCTCAAAATGAAAGCTTCAAGCTTTTCACGTTCCGAATATGAATCATGCCACTGGGGTGCTGATGTGACAAATTCGAAAAGACCCCCTTGCGATTTTATCACATCTTCGCACCCCTTTTGGCCGATAAGGCTCATGGCCCTGCAAAACTGGACAAACCATTTGGAAAAAACGCGCTCCGGATCCAACAGATTTTTCTGTGCCATTTGGAAAACCCAGCCTTCATAGGATTCAGTGATGAACTTATGGGATAAAGGATCCAGGTTTATAAAGGGAAAGTAGCCAAGAACCTTGGCTTTGGCGGTTTTGGCGTTTCTCCACTGCTCATGTGCGATGGCGATTTGCCCCATGATAAAGTCGCCGTCTTCATGCATTCCTTCCTGAAAAGCCTTGATGGCAATTCCCTTGCAGTAATGGACAGGTAATCTCCTAGGGGTTTTGAAATCAAGTTCCCTGACAAAACTTATGATATTTTCGAGGTTTTCAGGCGATATTCTTTTTACGTGCCTGGGGGACGAAGCCTTCCTGTCAGCCGTCGCAGGCTGTAAAGACTCGATTACAAGAGGATGGGAGACAAGTTTTTGATAAAGGTCATGGGCGCAAAAAATCTGGGCATCCTTTTTCGTTCCGGCATGAAATTCCGAAGACGCGACCCTTTCGCCATTTTTTAACTGGGTGGCGGCAATCATCGCAAAAAGTGGATTATTCGAAGGCCCGCTCTGTGAGACCAGCAGAAATTCAATTTTGCTGAAGAGGTTTTTCTGCATCATGGTATTCAACTTGGGCCGGACATCTTCCGGAAGAGCTCCGTGGCTGATTCCAGGCAAGGAATCCGAGGCAGCGGGTTCGGATGCATAAACCTCCACACTGTTGCCCGTATCTGATACGAAGTCTGAGTCAGAAGGTTCGCGTGCATACACCGGCACACCTTCTCCTTCATCAGGCTTATATTCCAAGTCTGAAGGTTCACCTATGTCAACCGGATTATGATCACTTCCTTCACAGGCCTCGGAAATGGAGGTAATGGGCTTTTCATTTTCAGTCTGTCCGCTCTGCAGCCACCCATCAATCTGTTCAAAAAGATTCCGGCACGCAAGCTGTTGGGATGTCATCTTCGATTTCGCCTTGAACACAGGAGTTGAAAAATCCATGTTTCCGGTTTTTATTTTCAGTTTTGTGGCATAAACGCCGCAATCATCCTTGAATTGCATGATTTCAGGGAAAGGATACCCCCTTTTCTGGCAGAACTCCCATAACTTTCCTTTCGGGTTGCCATTTTTCAGTTCAGATTCCAGCTCATCATCCGCAGCGGGGGTTTGATCTGAGGATTTTACGCGCTTGAATATCGATCTGTTTTTGTCATCGCGCTGCAAAATCTGCGTCTCCTCAACAGCAGCTGCAAAGGCGCCAAGCTGCTGCAAATCAGCTCTTCGGCCCCAGAAGGCCTCGGCAAGGGCTGAGACCCTGAAAGGCCCCTCATCTTTACCAATAAGGCGGCATATATCCTCGAAGCCCGGCATCCTTAATGGTCTGCTTTTGATATTGTGCCTGCCAGAGGCATCGAGCTCTCTTTCAATCACAAGGCCGTCGCGCCCAATCACAATATCATCATGATCGAGGCTGAGAGCAAGCTGCTCTTTTGCGGTTTCATCCCCGTGAACAAGAATCACACTCTTCGGCGAAAGTGTTCTTACAAGGCTGCACATCTGAAGCCTGTCGGCATGAGCCGATAAGCCATAGCTTTTCAACATGCAATTCAGGCTCACTTTTCGCCCTCCAACATCAACAGGTTCATCACACGTTCCACTTATGGCCCTCTTTAAAAGCTCGGCACCAGGGGATTCCTCATCCTGATATCCAGTGATCAGGATGGCATCATTTTTATTTTCAGCAATATTGGCGGCATAAAATGCGGAAGGTCCGCCGCTCAGCATTCCGGATGATGACACTATTATGCACGGAGCCGTCGTCAGCACCTTTTTTCTTTCAGTGGAATCTTCTACCGGGTTTATGAATTTCCCATAAAAGGGATGGCCGCTTTTTGCGATATGATTGATGGAGCGTGTCGTGTAGCGGGGGTATCTGCCATAAACATTGCAGACCTTTCGGACCATTCCGTCTACAAATATAGGAACCTCTGGAATCCGTTTCTCCTGCATGGCCTGCCTTATGATGCATAGAACTTCCTGCGCCCTTCCTATTGCAAAGGCGGGGATCAGGACACGCCCCTGATTTATGCAGATTTCCGCCAGCATTGAAACAAGATCGGACTCTGCCATATTGCGGTCCGAATGCAGCCGTCCGCCATAAGTTGATTCGGTCACAACAATATCGGCCTTATATGGCGGCATATCGAGCGCAGGAACGGTCCTTTGGGACGAAACGCTATAATCACCAGTAAAAAGGATTGAGCCGGACGGCGTTGATATGTGGATCATCGCAGCGCCGAGAATATGGCTGGCGGGCAGAAAACATATGCGGATATCATCAAAAACGATCATCTCGCCAAAATGGGTCATAACAACCCGCTGCATGAGGGATTCAACCTGTTTTTCATGGTAAAGCGGAAACTCTCCCTCAAGGCTCAAACCGCTTTCCATCAATCTCAAAGCATCATGAAACAGAATGGAAATCAAATCAAAGGTTGGTGGAGTCATATAAACAGGAGTGGCGGGGAAAATATTGTGGACAAGCGGCAGAGCCCCTGTATGATCCATGTGTGCGTGCGTAATGAAAACGCCATCCAGTCTGATGTCCGAAAGATAATCGATGTCAGGCAATTGATTATCTCTTTTAAATCTGATTCCGCAATCAATCAGAAAATTTTGATCACCTATGCTGATGACACTGCAAGAGGCCCCTATTGCCGACGCTCCACCCAGAAGCTTGATTTTTACTTTTTTCATACAAACCTAAATCCCGTATTGCAGTTTCCCGGGTCTCTGAAACCTGCCTGCCCACGGATTCCTGATCTCAGATCCATTTTTTTTCGCAAATTGGATTTGATTGGGTATAAATCCGTTCTGGCTCCCGATAGCTGGCCATTTACTAACATAATACACTGATATCTTACAAGTTTTATTTATCAGTCTTCAGGCAAGCGCCTAAAATCATGCATGAACCAGAACTTTTGAGAATTCCTGTCAGTCACTCGCAACTACATAGAAATAATGTGAATTTTCTGATATTATGATATAATATGTAACATGTGGGCCTATACATTATTTGCCTTTGAAAGTCTTTTATAATTTCACGTTAGGGCGTGCCCTAGAAATGGAGAATGCACCTTGGAAAAGAAATCGAAAAAAAGATGGTTAAATCTTATTATTTTGGCTGCAGGCGGCGGAATCATATTTCAGCTGCCATATTTAAGATACGCATTCTACGGCCAGCTTCAGGAGGCTTTGGCCCTAAACCATGAACAATATGGAAACCTGTTGACCGTTTATGCCCTGGTCGCCATGGTCTCCTATTTTCCGGGAGGATGGCTTGCTGACAGGGTCAGCGCAAGAAAGATGCTGACCTTCTCTTTTGTCTCGACAGGGCTGGCCGGTTTCTATTTTGCCAGATTTCCCTCCTATTCCATAAATATTCTCCTTCACGCCTTTTGGGGCGTTTCAACAATTCTTACATACTGGGCCGCTTTGATGAAGCTGACCAGAACGCTGGGAGATTCTGACGAACAGGGAAGGGTATATGGTCTTCTTGAGGGGGGAAGGGGTTTGACATCGACGGTTGCGGCCTATGCCCTCCTCGCCCTCTATACGAATCTTGGAGGCGGAATCTTTGGCATCAGTTGGGTGATAAACTCTTATGCGGTTTTGAACGTCCTTTTTGGACTTCTGACCTGGTTTGTCGTGGATGACTACAAGGAAACCGAAATCAAACGGACGGGGAGAAAGATAACATTCGCAAAAGACATGCTGCGGGTGATGAAAATGCCTCAGGTATGGCTCCTTTGCGGAGTCGTATTTACGACCTATTCATCCTTTGCCGTGATGACCTATACCTCGCCTTATCTTCAAACCGTGTTCGCCATCTCCGGAACGCTGGCGGCGGGAATCGCCATATTTCAAAGATATGTCATGCAGTTTCTGGGCGGCGCCCTGGGGGGTATCGTTGCTGACACGATCGGATCAAGAACGAAGGTTCTGTTATCCGGTTACATCATAATTCTTGCCACCCTGGCCGTTTTCCTGGTCATGCCCGGTACCCAGGATATGACCCTTTTGTGCGTTGCGAACGTTCTTGTCATGGGCATAACGGTTTACATAATGCGGGGACTGTACTTCGCTATTATAGACGAACTCAACGTTCCCCTTGAAATCACAGGAACCGCCATTGGATTTGCCTCACTAGTCGGTTATCTCCCGGATACCTTCATTTATAAAATGATCGGCGCATGGCTTGACAAATATCCGGGCGCTCAGGGATATCGCTACATGTTCACCTTCCTGCTTGTGGTCACAATCATCGGAACGGGAATCATGTTTGGAGTTATGGGATTTATCAAGAAGCAGAAGAAGTCGGCCACCTGAAGTTCTTTTTCATCAAGTTTAAGGAAACCTCGTCCTTCAGGGCGAGGCCCTTCAAGCTAACCA
>JADFZC010000177.1 GCA_015232735.1 Oligoflexales bacterium
AATCTTCTCGCAGGTCGATGATTCCGCCATCAGGGAATATGAGGGGACGGGACTTGGCCTTGCGCTTGTCAAGGAGCTGACAAGTGCCATGGACGGGGATGTCTTTGTCGAGAGTTCCCCCGGACACGGCGCACTGTTTGGCATCAAGTTTAAAAAACTTGGGGACGAAGCTGATGCAGATACGCCCGCCCCTGACCCTGCCGCTTATAAACCCAAAAACTGGCATCTTGGAGATATTTCTGCCGTCGCTCCATCTTCAGACCAACGTGATGATGAGAAACTCGACGGGGAAGGCAAACTGATTCTCATCATCGATGATTTGAAAGATATGAGGGATCTCATCGCCAGATCATTAATGTCCAAAGGATATCGTTATACCACCGCAAGTGATGGCGAGGAGGGTTATCATAAGATCATTGAGCTTAAGCCTGACCTCGCGATAATCGACTGGATGATGCCGAAGATGTCGGGGCCTCAGATCATCGAAAAAATGATGACAAGTACAGATACCACCGTCAGATCGATTCCCACAGTCCTTCTTACCGCAAAGAGCGACGAGGAGAGCCGGATGACAGGCATTAAAAAGGGGGCGCACGCCTATCTGGGCAAGCCCTTTGACCAGCTTGAACTTTTAAGCACGATCGAAAATCTGCTTCATTTGAAGGAGGGGGAGGACAAGATAAAAGAGCTGAACAGGAATTTGACGGAAAATGTCCTGAAGCGGTTTTTGCCCCATAAACTTGTAAACGATATCGTGTCAGGGGAGAAGGTTCTCGACGACAAGCCCAAGCTTATGGAAATCACGATTCTCTTCGCAGATCTAATAAACTTTACCGATAAGTCTGAGGATCTTGGCGCCTATGTCATCGCCGGGGTCTTAAATGAATATTTCGACAGGATGACGAAGGTCGTTTTTGAAAATGACGGGACCATAGACAAATTCATCGGTGATGGAATCATGGTCATCTTCGGGGCCCCGGAGATTCAAAGCGGTGAAACCCAGGTCAAAAATGCAATAGGATGCGCCAGGGCCATGCAGGAGGTCATGAAAGAGTTAAATATCGGATGGAAGTCAAAAAATAATATCGAATTTGCCATGAGAATCGGTATTCACAAGGGAAGCGGTATCGTCGGCGCTTTCGGGGGCGAAAGGTTCGAATATACGGTCATAGGACCTGTCGTGAATATGGCCTCGCGAATTGAGAAGTCAGCCTCTCCAGGAGCTGTCTATTTCTCAGGGGCCGTCCGGGATATCCTTAAGGAGGGCTGGTCCAGGGTGGATACCTTTGACTTGAAGGGAATTGGCAAAACCCCTTTATTCAAATTGAATGATTTTGGAGATGATCGAACTAATAAAGCTGCCTGACAAGACTTGCCGCCGCCCCGTTCGTACTCTGTTGCTGCAAAACTGAAAAGAACATGAATGGCTCCAACGCCATTACCATCAAATTTTTCTATACTTTTTTTCCACCGTTAAAACCTTGGACAGTTCCCGCATGCCGACAGACCCCAAATTGAAACTTAAAATCCGGATATTCAGGAACAAATGCCCCGGCACGCCCTGGCATGTTCCTTGCTAACTGTTTCCTCTGTGACCTATATGTTACTGAACTGGACCTTGCTGATTTGTTCCGTCACGTCAAAAGGCAGACAGAATTCGTGCAACTTTTCTTTTATGCCCAAGGCCAGTTACTGCTATTCCCACAGGATTTGGAGAGAAAATGAATTTATTGAAACAATCTGTCTTACCGTTTCTGATCTTCACCGTGACAGCCTCGGCGTGCCTTCCGATAAATCCGGCAAGCGTCAAAATCACCGACGGAACCGATACCGGTTCTGACGAATATCCCTCAGTCGTGCTTCTCATAATGGACAAGAATCTGAGCTGCTCCGGAACCTTTCTCAACGACTACCAGGTGGTTACGGCAGCCCACTGCCTGCCTGAAAGCGTAAAGAAAATCGAGGTGTTCTACGGCGGGGACAACAACGGTAAAAAGCCCGTGCTTATCGGGGAATCGACAAAATATACCGTAAATCCCAAGTACAGGGAAGTCCAGAGCGCCACGTACGACCTGGGGGTCATCGATTTTCCAAAAAACACATCAAAAAAATATGAAAAGATTTCCGCAAAGGCTCCGACACTCGACGATCCGTTCACAATCGTCGGATACGGTGACAGAAAAATCGATGAAAACGTCGGGGAAAACATGAGCATTTTATCAGATGGAGGTCTTGTCAAGAGAAAGGGCACAAACAGGATCACCGTGATCAAGGATGGCGTCCTTATGTATAAGGGCAGTCTGGGCAGCCCTGACGGTTCCCAGGCAAAAGCGGGCAAATCAGGTACCGCCAAGGGTGATTCTGGCGGACCGCTATTCAATGAGCAGGGGGAGCTGATCGGGGTTACATCTCAGGCAATATTTGACCTGGATGAAAGCCAGAAAAAGATTCTCTCCGTGACAAACGTTTCCGTATCGCTGAATTCCAGCCATTCCAGGGAATTTCTTTCAAAGACAATAGTCCTGACGACCGAGGCAGGCGAGACTTCCGACGCGGAAAGAAGGGAGCTCGACGCGAAAGTAAAGGAAATCCAAAACAGCCAGACTCCTAAAAACCAGACAGCCAAGTCGAAGAATATCGGGCTTGATTCCATTACCCCTGTCGCCACGCCAGCCGCTTCCGATAAAAGAATCCTGACTGAAACTGCGACCGCAAAAAATACAGAACAGGGCTTCACACCGGCGCCTTCAAAAAATACGCTGGCGACAACAGAGACCGCTTCGACCACGACCGCATTTCAGGGATCAGGATATCAAGGCTCCGGCGCGGGTCCGAATCAGACGAGCGCAAAGCCACGGATCTTCTGGTTCAGCTGGGGAGGACCTCAAAGCGCTTATTTTTTCGGCAGTTCAAACGGGATGACTTACAGCACAAATTACAGGCCCACTGCCTATGGATACTACGGCAATTACTGGTAACCGGACCCTAGTACCTCATCAACTAAGTTTTTCCCTATCAGGCCGGATCTTCTTCCGTCTGCCTGCTTCGCTCGTCGATCATTTATTCCCGATAAACTCACTCCTCGCTCATTGTCAGACGAAAGAATCTCTCGACCTGATAGGGAAAAACTTAGTTGACGAGGCACTAGCCGAAATAAACGAAGTCACCAGCGGAAACGGTAAAGCCATCCAAATCCGCCCCTCTTATAGGAAAATTCAAACGCCTGTTCCTTCAGGGACAAATTCACCCTGGTTTTTTCCACCCCTCCAGCAGCATTAAGAAGCATGACATTTCCCCACAGGAAAGACAAAAATATTGCAATCACCCAACCCCAGAAAAATCTTGGATAACTCAGGCGGAACAAGGGGACATTAAGGTTTATGAAAGCGAAAATGACAAATGCCGGAATCGCGAAGAAACCGTAAAGAAGGGTCCTCTCATAGTCAAATTCGTCAGAAATCCAGAGTGCACCATATGTGCCGCTCAAAACATACCCGGTAAGGTATAAATAGAAAAAACGTCTAAGGCGTCTCTCTTTCAACAAATCCATAAACTTCCTTTCATTTTTTATCACTATAATAAAAAATTTTAAAAGAAAGCGGAATTGTTTTCAGTAAAAATTTTACAGGATGGGTTCCAGTTTGCTGGCCGAAGGTGAGTATATGCATTCCGGATATCTTTTATTTTTTACCATCCCCGAAGAAAGGCGGCAGATATCCGTCCCGCCATAATAAAACTTGAGAATACGGTCATACGGCCATCCCTCGCTTTCAGCAAGAAGCCTGGCCCCCCTCTGATTCATGCCGACCCCGTGACCGATGCCCTTCCCCTTGACAAGAAATGTACTCTTTTTATCACTGCCATCATTCTTAACGATGTCAAACAGCATACTTGGCAGGTTTGGCACAATCTGCCTGAAAACCTGAATTGAAATGTTTTTCTGCCCCCCTCCCTTGACCATTGCGGCAACCCGCTGGACCCTTTGGCCTCTTGTTCTTCCATCAGCCGGAACGGTCAGCGAATCCACCCGGCCCCCAGGCGGAAGTATCTTCAGGGAAACCAGCTTTTTGCTGAATTTTTCAAGATCGATCTCCTTTTCCCAAACAAACGGGTCGCCGAGCTTTTCGTAAAAAGGCTCCATCCGGCCTTCCACAAAAGGGACATCAAAGCCCCAGACATTCATGGCATCTTCCGTATACCCGCCGCTGTCGGCATGATAATAGGCCTGTACCACTGAGTTTTTATAGGTTAAAACCTCATCTTCCGTATCCCTGATTGCCAGATTTGCAGTTTCATTGAGGATGGACCTGCCCGTAAAAACCTGAAACTGAATCGTGTCATCCACATCATAGAGCCTGTCAGGAAGATAGATTCTGGAAAAGATCAGATGAAATACCGCATAACTCCGTGCGGCCACCGCCTGAGTCCTGAGGGCTTCCCTCGTCCAGCCTTTTGAAACCTCAGATGGAACCACGCCCTCGAGATATTCTGAAAGCGAGACCACATTGATGACCTCAAGTTCGTCATCCTGGAGCATGTGAATATAAAGCCCCCCCGAGTATTCGAAGCTGGGAAGCCCACGTTTTCTGACAAGCTTTACAACAGAGGAACACTCAAGCCATAGCGGATGAGTAAAATTTTTCGAGGAGAACTCAAAGGATGAACCGGACAGAACCATTGAGCCGTCAGACCCCGGATAATCCTTCAATCCTCTGAAAAGGCTGCACGGGGCGGCAGATTCCAGTTTTACCTGTGAGTACATCCTGTCTTTTTCATGAGGGGGATACCGTTTTTTGTGGGGGAAGATTTTGACCCGGACTTTGGTTTTGCCGTTTACAATGCCTGAGAGTCTTACGTGGGATGAGTTCTGAGGTTTTATGCCCTGGACTTCCTTCGCCATGCAGGGCGGATGTGAGACGATGGCATTGAAAACCAGAACGCAGGAGAAGATTCCATATCCGCAAAGAAAGCGTTTCTCCCTTACAGTTTCAAAAAAACCTATTCTGATTTGACCGCCTGCATCCGGCATCCAAAAAAACCCTTATCCAACTATATCTGTCAAAAAACGCAAGTTACCGTAATCAAATTAGAAGAGTCCTTTTATCACAGATGCAGGGAAATTGAAAGAGAGATTATTTCTTCGCGACCTCGTCAAAACCTCTTTGAATCTGGGTCTGAATTACCTGTTTCACATTATCAGCCACAACATTCGGAGAACCCAGATTGCTCACTCTCATGGTCACGGATGTGACCGTTACGCAAGTTCCGTCACTCTCCTGAAAAGCGAAAATCATATTGTAACGCCCTTTCATTTCAGTCCCGGCCTTTGTCGTCTGTTCCACGCTAATAAAACTGTTTTTGTCGATAGGTTGATAGTAGACGTTTTCAAACTCATAGTTATCATTGCGGTTAATAAGGCTGCCTGTCGACGTAACTGCGGCCTGATAGCGTTCACCGCCCAGATGATCCCCGCCTTTCGAGGGAACATCACCGACGCGGGTTACTTTTTCCGTCACAGTTACAAGAGCTGTTTTGATTTCCTTTGGCAACTGTTTTAATAAAGGCACAATCTGTTTTCTGAAATCCTCGCATGCCATTTTATATTTGCAGCTGTAACTTGCATCGATTACAGACTCTCCTTTCGTCGCTTCCTTTGCAGTGAAGTTGACTTTTATGTCCGCAGCCTTTCCGCTTCCCGCGTATGGCGTCTTTTTCAATGTTTCAAGCTGTGCGGAATATTTGGTTCCCAGGCACAGTACCGATAACACCGTTTTAAAACTGTCGGAGAGCCCGTACCCGCTCACA
>JADFZC010000178.1 GCA_015232735.1 Oligoflexales bacterium
TGGAACCACCGACCTCAAAGGTCACTTTATCATCGATCAGAAAATCACCTTCCACAGGTAAAGCCACCCTGTGATCGAGAGAGAGGGCTGACGCCAAAAATGTCTCTCGAATTGTACCTGACAAAGCATTTAATGACTCCTGATGGGCCAAGGCTGAATTGAGATTAGGATTTTCCAGCAGAATTTTTTTGGGCTTGCGGTTTTGCGTACTACGTTTGCCTGAAGAGTTCAAAAACATCACAAGCGATGTTTTTTCCAAATATTCAAGAAACAGATATACATACTCTTTTGATATAGCCAAATCCCTGCTCAATCCTTCAATATTTGGAACAAATGGCTGAGAGAGGGCAATCGTTGAAAGCAACTTTTTAATTACCGGAATGCTTGACGGGTTAACGTTGAATGCATAGGGGATATCTTCAGCAACAACCTTGTCTATAACTGAGAGCAGCTTTGTAAGATGGGTGGTTCTTGATTCGATGAAAAATGGATAATACCCCTCTTTTAGATAAGTCTTGAAGTATGGAAGAATATTTATCTCACGCGCAATATTGGACGAAATCCGGATATGATGCCTAAGCAATTCCTCAAAAGTAATTGGATCGTGTGTATAGATACCGGAAACATCCAGGTATTCACGAAACGACAGGCCTTTAAGTTTGAACCATGCCACACGCCTTGAAAGATCTGCGCCTGCTCTGGTCAATTCCGCCGAAGAACTGCCGCTAATCAGAATTTTTCGCCCCTTGAATGAATCGATGATATTTTTTATTTCACGAGTCCAATCAGGATAGGTATGAACTTCATCGATAATAAGAGCTTCTCCTCCCGACCCAAAATATTCGGCCGCTATTGCCAGAAGTCCTTGACTGACTACATGCAGGTTGTCCGCTGAAATGTATAGGCAGCGTTCGACATCGTCGTAACAGTTCTTCCAATGCTGCAACAACATGGTGGTCTTGCCAACGCCTCGCGCACCGATCAGACCGAGCGAAATCTCGTTCCAGTCAATGCGGTCGTAAAGGTACCGGGTAAAATTGGTCGGCAGATTCCTTACCTGTTCAAGATGATATTTCATCAATAGATCTAACATTTGATATCCTTTATCCCTAAATAACAACTGTAAACTATAGTTTACTATAAAATAGATGAATAGTAAACTATAGTTTACTATTTGTGGGTGCCCCGAAGAGCAAAAACCCCAGATTCAGGTTCAAAATGCCATCAATTGCTCCATCGCCATGCAATCCGTGTTAAAAGACCTTAACCTAGAATGGTCCAGAAATCACAACGTCTCATTTTCAATGAGAATAGGCATTCACAAGGGAAGCTGCATCGTCGGATCTTTCGGAGGCAGGAAGCGCTCTGAATATACGGCTATCGGCCCGACTGTCAATATGGCTTCAAGGATTGAAAAGGCCGCCACCCCGGGAGGCATTTTCTTTTCATTTTCTGTCAGAGACAATATCCCTCAGGGAGGATGGGCAAAAGCCGGAACATTTGCTCTTAAGGGAATTGGTCCAACCACGCTTTTCAAGGTTGAGCTGCTTGATAGTGAAAAAATAGCGTGACAGCCTGTACTGGCAACATCTTGTCAAGTATGTACTTGACAATGCAGTGTGTCAAACTTATTATGTCAAGTGTTCACTTGATTTTTCAGTATCTAACTTTTTTTAAAGACCGTATAAAGATAGCATACAAATCGATCATATAGAGATTGTGGAGATCAACCTTCATAAATACTGAAATGGAGAAATACTATGGCTAATGCCAGGAAATTCTTGAAAGACCTTGTCGGAGATCTAACTTTTGGTGAATTGCTGCGGTCAGAAAGAAAATGTGAGGAGCTGACCCAAGAGCAGTTGGCTAAAAAGATTGGTGTGACTAAACAGGCGATATCAAATTTTGAAAGCAGCAAGGATTTTCCAAAAAAGGAGATTTTGAAAAAGATTGCCCGTTTTTTTAAGATGGATGAAGAAACTTATGTCAGGTATATCGTTCAGGATATGCTGAATAAAAAAGGGATTACCGGTTATACCGTTGTAAAAAAACGGGCTTAATTTGGAACAAGGGTGGCTTGCAGGAGGTGCAAGGCGCCTGTTTTTTTTAACCCGATACCCTCATTTCCACTGCCGGCACCCATTGCACAAAAATAGGGCACCCCTTCCAGGCCTTAACAAAGTCAAAGCAAAATACTTGATTAACCTTCGATTTTGATCTAACTTTCAGCGGAACAATTGGATAAAAACAGTTAGTTTTAAATTTGAAAAAAGGAGTGTATTTCAATGGGGTTTAGCGTTGACAGAAGAGACCAGCAGTTTGTGTTGCATGAGATGCTCGAAATGGAAAATCTGTTCAAGTATCCTGAATTCAGCGAATTTGACAGATCGATGGTTGACATGACACTTGATTGCGCCGCCCAGATCGCCCAGGACGCGATGTGGCCGACTTTTGCGGAGGGCGACAAGCAGGGGGCGCACCTCGAAAACGGCTCGGTAAAGGCGCCTTCATGTTATCATGATCTTCTGAGGACAATGAACGAGAGCGGGCTTCCCACCTTAGCGTTCCCACAAAAAGACGGCGGGCAGGGAATGCCTCACGTCATGGACGCAGCGGCCAGGGAGCATTATGTTTACAACATGGGATTCAACCTTTACACGGAAGCAACGATAGGGGCGGCCGGACTTATAGCATCCTTCGGGACCGAACAGCAAAAAAGAAAATACATGGACAAAATGGTCGCCGGCAAATGGGGCGGAACAATGATCCTTACAGAGCCGGGTGCCGGCTCCGACGTGGGAGCGCTCACCACGAAAGCGGTCAAAAATGCGGACGGTTCATACTCCATCTCGGGATCGAAAATATTCATCTCCGGCGGGGACTGCGACCTTTATGAAAATATCGTGCATCCGGTCCTTGCAAGAATAGAGGGAGATCCCCCGGGAACCGAAGGCATATCCATTTTTCTCGTCCCCAAATACCTTGTGGGCAGCGACGGCTCCCTGGGAAGGCGGAACGACTACCTTGTCAGCGGCATAGAACACAAACTCGGCATAAAAGGCAGCGCAACCTGCACCATGACCTTCGGCGACCGCGGCGAATGTTACGGGGAGATTCTCGGCGAGCCCAGGCAGGGTATGAAGGTCATGTTCCAAATGATGAACGAGGCAAGGATAGGCATGGGCATCCAGGGTGTCGGAACCGCATCGGCAGCCTACCTGCACGCACTGAGATATGCCAAGGAGAGGGTTCAGGGAAGCGACCTTACCAGAAAAGACCCCGCCCGGAAGGTCCCGATAATAAGACACCCCGATGTAAGAAGAATGCTGTTGTGGATGAAATCCCAGGTCGAGGGGATGCGCGCGCTTGTTTATTATGCGTCCATGGCCATAGACCATTCCAAGTGCCTGAAAAACGACGATGGCAGGAAATGGGGCGGGGTCGTCGAGCTCTTTGTCCCTCTGGTAAAGGCTTATTGCACGGATATCGGATTCAAAGTGACCGAATGCGCGCTCCAGGTATTTGGAGGCTACGGCTATACGCAGGATTATCCGATGGAACAGCTAATGAGGGATATGAAAATTGGTTCCATCTACGAGGGTACCAACGGCATACAGTCTCTTGACCTTGTGGGAAGAAAACTGGCCATGCGCGGGGGCGAGCCGTTCATGACCTTTTTGACATCGATGAAACAAACCATATTGAAATACCAGAAAGATCCGGCCGTTTCGGACTTGATAGGCGAAGTGACCTCGGCGGTCGAGCAGCTTTCAGGCATCGGACTCTACTTCTCGTCCTGCACGAAGGAGGGAAAACCCATTCTTCCAATCGTAAAAGCGTACCCGTTCCTGACCATGCTTGGCAACGTGACACTCGGATGGCTTCATCTATGGCAGGCTGCCATAGCGGGAAGAAAACTCGGGGAGATATGCACGCAAAGGCAGGTGGACCCGAAAGATCCTGTCAAAATGGGCAAACTCGCGTCCGAAGATCCCGAGGCGGCTTTCTACATCGGCAAATTCCAGGGTGCGACATATTACATCAAAAACATCCTGCCGGAGGCGAGAATGCTTGCCGAGACGATAAAAAACCAGGATCTCTCAGTGATGATGATTCCCGAGGAGAGCTTTGCCGAAGCCTGACAGGCGAAAATTGAATTTGGATCTTGCGGCTTTGGCACGCTTTGCGACACGTTCGGACTCGGCTTTGATGATTTCCTGATATTCCGGGTCCAGGGCACTTAGCGAGTCCATCATAATGCATTCATCCAGGCTGTTATCGTCAAAAGGCAAAAACAGCCCCGAAACCGGAAGCCATTCCTCAATCCTGTCAAGCTCAGGATACAAGTCCCTGTTGACAGGATTGCCGTCCCTGTCCGTGATGGCACCAACAATCAAAACCGACTTTCCCCCGGAAACACCTTTGATCACAGAGAGGATGCCGGCACTTTCGGACGTCGCCTTTCCAATTTGATTTTTAAACTCAGGATAACGCCGATTACCCTCAAGATCCCCGAACGCGCATGCCAGTTCAACATCGAAGGAAGGCCACTTTTTTAAAAAATACCTGTAATTCCTCCTTTCCGTCTCCCTGTTGCTGTTTACGTTTCTCAAATGGGGAAGATGTATGCCGAACACATCCTTTTTAAGCATCATTGGAATGCCCGCCTTCGAGATGCGATACCCCCACTCCAAATCCTCAACCCCGTATCCAAAAAAGTTCAGGTCAAAAAAAAGCTCATTTTCCAGGATCAGCCTTCTTGGAATTGCAATCAGCGCCGTCCATGCGAAAGCCCAGGGAATATGATGCGGGGAATTGAACCTGACATCCATCTCCGCCACATTCTTTTCCATTTCCAGGAGCTTTTTCTCATAAAAGGCGTAGGGCCGGACCTTTATCGACGTCATGTCACTTGTGTTGTTATCGTAATCGACCATCTGCCCGATGATACATTGACTTTGGCCAAACGAAAAATGCCTGTCATACAGGTTACGCGAAAAATCGGGACTTAAAACCATGTCAGCATCGAGAAATACCGTCACCTCGCCACACGCCTGGCAAAGCGCCATGTTCCTCGCATATGCCACCTGCCACTGCCTTGCAGAGATGACCGTTTTTATATTAAGCCTGTCTGCATGGCGATTGCATAGATCCGCATACGCGGAGCAGTACTCCATGGAACCGACAACCACCTCGAACTCATCCCTGCCCATTGTCTGTCCTGCCAGCGACTCAAAGAGCAGGGATATGTTTTCAAGCCGTTTTTTATACGGCACTATAAAACTCAGCTTTACCTTTTTCATATCAGATCTCCAAAAGAATCTTGCCGCTTTTTTCACTTGACCTGAACATGGATTTTTCCCCGATACTGCATCCGATAACGGCAAAGGCCTCCTTGTATTCACTTAGAGGCATGATGTGGCTTATGATTTTCTCTGCGGGTATCAAACCGTTTCTTATGAGATTATATGCTTCATTAAATGTTCCATGCAGTGAATCGATCGAACCCATGATCGACAGGCTTTTGTCTGCTAGTTGAATGGTGTTTATCTCGGCTATTTTTTGTTTGAGCCCGATGCTCATATACGTAGCGCCACAGGAAAGCTGCGGATAAATTTCACCCAGAAGCCCGGGTGTGGTGTCTATCGCGAGGTCGATTGGCGCTTTTTTGTCATTGAAACAGCTCATCCTGGCCTCTGCCAGAGTAGGAAAAGCATTAACCCCTTTTGGAAGACAATCTTTGACAAACTCCCTTCTCCCTGGCGAATTCTCTATTACCACCGGATTTATGCCTTTTAACATA
>JADFZC010000179.1 GCA_015232735.1 Oligoflexales bacterium
CTGAGACAAAAAGCGCAATGTCCTTGAGAAAGAAAATCCCGAGGGTTCCCATGACCCACCATACCAGCGTTGCAAGAACGGTGTTCTTTGGCCCGATATATGCTTCAAGCACGCCGAAGCAAACCGATCCGAGCGCGGCGCTGACCTGAAGGATGAGGAACAGCGTAACAAGTTCACCCGGATTCATATGAAGCTCCGCCTGCGTATAGATACCGACGAATTTGATAACGACTTCCAGCCCCGCATAATAGACCATGAACGCAAGAAGAAACTTTAACAGATTTCTATGGGACGGGGGTATGGCAAATAGCCGCTTTATCTCCCGGTATCCGGCCATGATCCATCCTGACGCGCCGACAGATTCAAACCCACTTCTCGCCCGCGCCCGCTCGCGGACAAATACGAAAGTTGGTATTGAGCCGACCAAAAAGAACAGGGCGTTGCCGACCATGGCCCACTGAACCTGTCTCATGTACAGTCCCGACGACTGGTCCACCGTTACCATCTGCTGGTAGACAAGAAGACTGGCAAGACCTCCGAAATACCCGATGGCCCATCCTATTCCCGAAATGCGCCCCATATTTTTTTTCGTGGCCAGGTCTGTGAGAAAACTGCCGCAAAAACTCTCGCTGAGCATGAAACCCGCATTGCTGACAGCCACCAGCATCACGGCAAGCCAGACATCCCCGGGGTTCACAAAAAACAGCAGAGCCGTAAACAGGGAGCATACGACGGCCGATGCGGCCAGATAATATTTCTTATGACCGCTGTAATCGCAGATTGCCCCGACCCATGGCGAAAGAACCATCGCAATGACCGTGGATATAATCATTGATATTGACCAGTAAGTGGTACGCAAGGCCGATTCAGCGGGAACAATATTGTTGCTGAATACGCCCGAGTACATCACGCTTATGACTACAGTGGTGTAACCCGAATTGGCAAAATCAAACATCGCCCAACCCAGAATTTCACGCTTCTTGACCGCACGGGGGTCCTTGCCGCAAGATTCATCGCTTGACCTTTCACCTGTTTCCTGTTTTCCCGCCGAAACGCCTGACTGCATTTGACCTCCCGCTTTTTAAGCAACTTTTTTAAAAATTGCAGAATTGAAGACGACCACCCCGCTGCCTCAGCTCTACCCAAAGAAGTGTAAAAAAATGCATATATTCAAATTCTGATGATTAAACCGGCTTTTCAAATAATATTCTAACACACACGCCTTTTAAATCCGAAGATTTTAATCATTCCGCACTTCATCCGAAATTTTCAATTTTTATCAAAATATCAAGGACGAAACCTGACCGGACTGAAACCTCCGGACAGGGCCGAGGCAACTCTCCGATTTTTGTCCGCCTTAAAAAGTGAAAAGCAGGCGGACAGCCGCTTTAACATTTCAAACCGCCACTTTGGAAAACTAATGGGTAAATTTTCCCATATTTAGATTTCATCAATTTGGAATTATGCTATAATTACATGATATCACTTTATTTATACGGAGACCCCCCTTGTCTAGATATTCCAACCTGATATCCATGCAGGAAGATTCATGCCACAAGTTCGCAAAACTTCCTCTATATGGCAAAAAAGCCGGAAAAACCTATGAATGGACAACATACGAAGAGTTCGCAAGAAAGGTGAACGCATTCAGGGGAGGCCTTTCATCACTCGGCGTCACAATAGGAGACAGGGTTGCCATAATCTCCCCAAACTGCATGGAATGGTCCATTGCCGCCTATGCCTCGTATGGTTTGAAAGCAGTCTTTGTTCCAATGTATGAAAAGCAGAATGCGGATGAATGCGGATTTATTTTAAACGACTGCGGAGCATCGGTTCTTCTTGTCTCCTCTACGAAACTTCTCGAAAATATCACCACCATCATCGAAAAGCTGTCCTCCTTAAAACACATAATAGCGATAGATGCGGGCGAAGATGTCAAAAACAGCTTCAGGAGCCTTTTAAAGTATGGGGAGTCGGCTCCAAAATCCTCAATCCCCCCCGATCCGGACGATGTCATGGGACTCGTATATACATCAGGCACCACAGGCATCCCCAAGGGCGTGATGCTGACTCACAGGAACATGACGGCAAACACAAACGAGGTCTCCCTGCTGTTCAGCTTCAAGCCAAGCTTCCGTGCGTTATCGATTTTGCCCTGGGCGCACGTTCTCGGCCAGATGTCTGAAGTTCATCTGCTGATGCAGGTTGGATGCTCGCTGGCTTTCAACGAAGGCAGAGAGAAGATTTTGACAAACCTCGTGGAGGTTTCCCCCGACTTTATTATTGCGGTACCCAAGCTCTACGCAAAAATTTACGACAAGGCCCGTGAAAAGCTCACAGTTATGGGACGTCCCGCACTGAAACTGCTTGAATTCATGTTGCAGGCAACTATCAGCGAATACCGCGGGGCAAAATTGACCCTGATCGAGAAAGCATCGATTTTTCTTTTAAAGCAGACATTTTTCAGAATCTTAAAGAAAAATCTCGGCGGAAAGCTCAAATACGCTGTTTCAGGGGCTGCCGCGATAGACCCAAAGATTATCCACTTTCTGAAGGCAGCCGGCGTATCGGTGTACGAGGGATACGGTCTAAGTGAGACAGCCCCTACAATAACCCTAAACTCCGAAAGGGAATGGCGGATAGGAAGCGTCGGCAAACCCATCAAAAATGTCACAGTAAAACTCAACACCGCAATCGACGGCATCTCTGAAGGAGAGGGAGAGGCAATAATATACGGCCCCAACGTGATGAAAGGTTATTTTAACTGCCCCGATGAAACCAGAAGCGTCTTCACGGATGACGGCGGACTCAGGACAGGAGACATCGGCCGCTTCGATGAAGATGGATATTTCTACATCACCTCAAGGGTCAAGGAGCAGTTCAAACTTGCAAACGGAAAATTCGTGGTTCCAATCCCGATCGAGGAGAAGCTCAAGGGAAATCCTTATATCGAAAACGTCATGGTCCACGGCGACAACATGATAAAATGCTTCTGTATCATTTCTGTCAACAGGGAAAGGCTTGAGAAATGGGCGGAAAGAAGAAACATCAGAGAAAGGGACGATGCGCTTGTTGCACATCCTGAAGTCAGAAATCATTATCAAAAGATCATAGAGACCTGCCAGCAGGGTTTTAAAAAATATGAATGGATAGGCCACTTCATTCTCTCCCATATTCCATGGACGGTCGAAAACGGGATACTGACACAGACGCACAAGCTTAAAAGGGAGGAAGTTCTAAAAAGATACCACAATGAAATTGCAAGGATATTTAAAGTCTAAGATATCAGGTGAAATAAAATTCAAACATTGGTATCTTTCCTACGGTGAAACGAAGTCTTTCTGACAGAATTTCCATTTTCAAGTTAATTCCCGAAAACCCGCGAAAGGATTTTTATGAAATATCCATTCCCGTCTGCCAGAATATGGATCATCTGCACCTTGCTCCTTTTCACGGGATGTTCAAAGGAAAAAAATTATTCATTGCTTAGCGGATCAGCCCGGCCTTATGGACTGACAGTCTTCACTCCTGATGGAAAGACCCGCTATCCTGAACTTAAGGTGCCGATTGAGGAAGAGGGCGAAGGTCAAGGCAAAGATACGCAAGGGCTGGCCAGCTGGCTCGCCGCTCATCAGGAGCTGTTTAATGTCAGCTCCCCGAATCCTGTTGAACTCAAGCTCGAAAGGATCTCGCGCGACAGATTCGGCGGCAGCATCCTTTTCAGCCAGCAGTTTCAGAATATCCGGATTGATGCCGCCGAGCTTCTTGTCATCCTTGACAGGGACGGTGAAGCATCGGCTTTGAACAGTTCTCTCATCAGTCCACCCCAGGGCGAAGGTTTTCAGGATGAACTCGATGCAAACGAGGCATTTGACATCATCCTCAGGGAACTTGGGCTTGACACGGCAAGTTCTCTTGTGGACAGCCGAAGCCTGATTGTAAGGCATGAGGGCGGATTTCATATCGCAAGGGAAATTCAGATCAAGGGGAATATTTCCCCGATAAAGGTAACCATTTTCACGGGCGGGGTGTTCAAGGGCAAAATCCATTCAGTCATGAGCCTTGACAGTTCCCTTTCCCCGAAAATAAAGATCTACAGCGCCGCCTATATTCCAGTCCCGCCAACCCGCAAAGTCACGGGAACCCTTATTTTGAACAACGGGGAGGAATCACTCGATGTTCGGAACGCCAGAAAACTCGGAATCGAACTGGTCACCCCGGAGGTCAGGGGAGCCATGAGAAATTTCGAGACAACCGGCAACTTCTACGAGTCCAGGTTCGGGCTGAACGGATTTGACGGCCAGGGAAGCGACATAGTAGTCTCTGTCGACCTTTCAAAAAAATTGTCCATCAGCCTCTTCGGGCTTACCCAAAACGCCGCGTGGTCGGGGGCCGAACGGCTTTTCATGTTTGGCGCCGGGGGATCGAAGCTTGCGGGATTTGCGCGTGCTCTGGATGTCGTGGCGCACGAATTCACGCACGCCGTCATCACCTATTCAAGCAACCTGAATTACAGGTCCCAGTCCGGAGCGCTCAACGAGCACTTTGCCGATGTCTTCGGTGAAATCATCGAAAGCATTGGAAGGCCTGATTACTATAGGCCCTTTCTGATCGGCGAATCGATACTGAGAAACGATTTTCTTCAAAAAGCCGAGGCTCTCCGGGATATGAAGGATCCTCACCGCGGTCTCGTCTGGCAGCCCGAAAACGTCAGCGAAATCGCACCGGAACTGCAGAGCGGCTGCGTTCCCAAAATGGGAAACGACAATTGCGGCGTTCACATCCTGAGCGGAATTCCAAACAGGGCGGCCGCCCGGATCATCGAGGAACTTGGAACGGAAAAAGCCTCCCCGCTGCTTTACAGGGTTATGACGGCAAGACTGAGGCCCTCGTCTGATTTCGCCGACTATCAGAGGCAGATGGTTTCAGCATGCCCCGAGTTTTTAACCGAAGATGAATGCAGGGGAGTGGGGGAAGCCTTCACAATTGTAGGGATACACGAATGATACTAATAATGGGTTTAAAAATAGACAGTCGAATTATCCACGAACGAAAGTCAGCGTGATCCTGAGCCGCGTGGGCCTTTCTCGTATGCATAGGCGTGGGCATGAGCCTTGGGCGAAAATCGAGGATGGTGCGTTTAGCCCACGCCCAAAGTCCACGCCGAAGCGATACGAAAAACGCCCACGCGGCCCAGGACAAGGAATACGGGCACTAAAGAAATGGCTGCCTATTTTTTTAACCCAATATTCGCATTTTAAGAAGCGTTCTTGTTTTCCCCGATAGTCGCTGCGGTTTCATCACTCAGAACCACTTTTTTACCGCTTTTTACCTTTTCAAGCAGGTGTTTTGCCTTTTCAAAATCAGGTTTGAGTTTCAGAGCCTGTTCCAGTGCCGAGGCCGATTTTTCAAGATATCCTTCGCTCTTGTTGTTAATAAGGGCTATCGCCAGGTTCCAGTGTATTTTATATGACTCTTCATGGTCGGGAAAGAACTGGACGGCTTCCTGGTAACTCTTTATCGCCTTATCGTGATTTCCGTTCTTCGAATCCAAAACGCCTTTATTGTTGTAGTGGCGTACAACCTCGACTGCCGTTGAGGTTGAGCGGCAAAACTGTATGGCATGCTGGCTGAAGCCCTTTTCCTCCAGCTTTGACACCATGTCAAATTTCATATCCGGTTTTTCAGGGGTTTCCTGGCAGAGAATGGACATCTTTTCAACAGATTTTTCAGGGACGGCCGAAGTCACACCTCTTGGAAAGATAG
>JADFZC010000180.1 GCA_015232735.1 Oligoflexales bacterium
TCCGTTTATGCCGCCGCCTTCATAACCAGATCCGGCGTAATCAGTTCCGTCCATGCGTTTGGAAAGTCGGCAATAGGGCCATGTTATTTAATATTTATCGGGGCATGCGCAACAATTTGCTTTGCCCTTTATTTCCTGAGGTCGCATGTCATTTATGAGCCCGCGGAAGCGGGCTTCAACAGGATGGGAAAGGAGTTCATAATTTCCATTATGTTGTTCCTTATGCTGAGCCTTGCGGCGGTGGTTTTTCTTGGAACTGTTTTTCCTGTTATTTCGGAAGTGGTGAGCAGGCAGAAGATATCTGTGCAGGCGCCCTACTTCAACGCGTTTTTTCCCTATATCGGACTTGCGCTCCTTTGTATGCTGGGTTTGTCGCCTTTTTTCAGGTATCAAAGATCGGGCCTGCATGTCAGAAATCGAAAAATGTTTTTTATTGCAGCCCTTTTTTCCATGGTTATCGCATGTGCGGTCATATTGTATTTTAAGGTGGTATCCTTCTCACGAGCCATATCGCTCTGGATAGAACTGCCTGTCATATTTGTTTCGTCGTTTGCATTCTGCGCTATGATTTCCGATTATATATCAAAACTGCCCAGGGGAAGGGAGCCTGTTTCTGTCTGGCTTAAAGACAGGGTATCCAGTCTGGGAACTCTGCTTGCCCACCTGGGACTTTTGATTATGGCCTTTGGCTTTCTGGGGAATTACAGGGTTTTTTCGAAGGAGGTGACCCTGTCGCCTGGAGGCAAAACCGCGCTTTCAGTCTATGAGTTTACGATGGCAGGCAAAGTGGAGGCAAGAAAAAAGGATAATGTAACGATTATTGAAGTTCCAATCGGTATTGCCGGAGACCACGGAGAATCGTCGATGGTAATGCCGGCCCAGGCGGTTTATCCCACAAATGTCAAACAGACCTTCACGGAGGTTGCTGTGAAGGAAGGTATAGTTGAGGATATATATGTCGTCCTGAAGGATTGGGACAGGTCGTCTGGAAATTCTGCAACTCTCAGCATAAATATCAATCCAACTGTAAGCGAGGTGTGGATTGCGGCATTTATAATGATTTTGGGCGTTTCCATTTCAATACTTAAGGTAAAGAGGCTCGATTGATTTTGAAGTTAAGAAAATTGTATGTCCCGTCAAGGCAAATATGCATGTGTAAATCTTCTGCCAGGACATGGATCTTCGTATTTTTTTTGGCACTGGGCTTTTTTCCGTCTTTCGGCGCGAACTCGGAGGAAGGCGCAGACACCGAACTTTTCAGGGAGATAGCAGGAGAGCTTCGATGCCCTTCGTGCAACGGTCTCAGCATTCTTGAGTCGGATGCCGATTTTTCCCTTCAAATAAGGAAAGAGGTTGAAAAGCAGATAGCAAAAGGAAAAAGCCGGGAAGAGATTCTGGGATTTTTTGAGGACAGGTACGGCACATGGATTTTGAGGTCGCCTTCTAGCAAAGGTCTTCAAATGTTTCTCTGGTGGATACCTTTTTTCATTCTGGCAGCAGGACCCGCTGTTCTTTATGCTTATTACAGGGGACTGATAAAACCGCAGAATGCAGCGCCCGCCATGTCGGACGAGGAAATTTTGAGCCGGATGATGATCGAGATTGAAAATATGAAAAATGGAGGGAGCGCGTGATATGTTCACCGTGGCAATGTTTGTAAGCATCGCTCTGGTTTCGGTTATACTTCTGCCTTTTATAAATTCACTTGGCAAAAGTGGGAAGGTTGCCGCGTTCGGCGAAAGCCCGCTGGAGAGCCTGATGAAAAGGAAGGATGGAATCCTTAGGACATTTGTCAGCATGGAGATGCGGTTTGAGAAAAGGGAAATTGATGAAAAGAGGTGGAACAGCATCAAGGCGCATCTTTGCAGTGAATACATCGCTGCGACTAAGAGAATGGAGCATTATAAGAGGTTGTCAGGCTATGACGGGAATTGATGTTGCATGGAAAATATTCATATGCGTTTCATTGGGTTTCATTACCTTTTGCAGCGGTCTTGTTGCCTCACAGGTAAGCGCCACCGGGAAGCATGTCATGATTCTCTACCCGGAAATTGATACGCTTCATGTTTCTTACATGTTTCTTGCAGTCAACACGGATACAAAACCGTTGTCAGGGAAGATCGATTTGCTTTTCCCTTCGGAGACGATCGACTTTAGACCCCTGCAAGGTGTAAGTCAAAGTGAGATAGAGGCAAAGGGAAAGGGTGAGTATGTCATAAGCAAACTCTTTAACCCCGGAAAAACGTATATCGCTATTTCCTTGATATTACCGGCTAAATATGGAGTGGCGGACATGTCATTCAAGGCAGCGGGTCCCGTATCTATACTTGCCTTTTATACGGCTCATGGTACTCTTTCGTATCCTTCTTATCCTGAAGGATTCTCTTTCTCGCAAAGCGTCGATTTTCGAGGTGAGAACTACGATGTTCTTGAAAAGAGCGATATAAGGTCCGGCGAGGTGTTCGGGATAACGGTGGGCGGCATAGCTGAAGGACGCGATAGATTTTTTTTGCTTGGAATTGTCACCATAGGTGTACTTCTGATTGCGTCATCTGTCCTGACATTTCTTACGATTGCCAGGTTCAATTCCGGCGAGGCCTTTTAAGAAAGGAACGTGATCATGAGCAATAAATGGTTTTTCAGGATTTTAATGGCAGTCTGCCTTCTGTTGATTTTGTCAAGGGGTGGATTTGCGGCATTTGTTCCGCTGATAAGATTCATAATTATTTTTGGCGCCATATATTTTCTTTTCACACTGATAAAAAGGGGAGCGCAATTCTCGCAGCTTTTAAAGAAAATGGAGTCGTTCCAGAAAGAAAACCGCAAAAATTCCGCAGATTATACTACCATTGAGATCTGTGCAAAATGCGGTCATGAAAAAGGGCCGCGGCATAGGTGCTGATTTGGGACGGGATCCTTCGTGCCTGTTGACATTTCGTCATCGTCGTCAAGGCCCACTTAGGTCCATGACGACGATGACGAAATGTCAACAGGCCCTCGGAAAACCTCAGGATGACGTCTTCCGGGTCTCTGATCTTAGGTCATTTGGTCCGGAAGGTGCAGACAGGATATTTTCAAGTAAGGTCCATGGCTTTTGCAGTCTAAAAAAATATTCTGTTTTCGGTTTTTCATTTTATTACAAAAACAAAAAGACTCTGTTATACTGCAAAAAATAGCATTGGAACGATTTATAATTTTTTGATTGAACTTAATACTTTTGCGATGAGGTTTTTGAATGTTTGACAGGATTTCAATAATCATATCTTTTCTGGTTTTTTCTTTATCAGCTGCACTTTTTTCTCAAACAAAGCAGCCGCAGGTATGCAACAAAAGGGAACTGATTATCCCCTGGGAGGAATACAGTCCATATCAGTTCAGGGAGAATAATGTCGTAACCGGTATCGATTATGAAATTTTAAACGAAGTGTTGAAAAGAATGAACTGCAGGTACGTGGCCCCTGTCAGTCCATGGAAAAGGACACTTGCCGGCCTTGAAACAGGCGAGGTCGATATAAGCGGTTCAGCCAGCATAACGGAAGACCGAAAGAAATTTGCGTACTTCTCAGACAGCTATGTGATTTCCCAAAACGTCATGTTTGTCCAGAGGGGTGAAGGTTCCAGATATGACTTCAATTCATTGAAGGATGTCCTAAATGCTCCAAAGGATTTCACCGTCGGTGTTACAAATATGTACGAATATGGCGATGATTTTGCCGCTGCTTCAAAAGATCCAAAATTCACCTCTCATCTGGTGACAAGCCAGAGTGAGGATATAACGATGCGCATACTGATCAATAAAAGAATAACCGCCGCGATTGCCAACAAATACACAGGTCTTTGGTTCGCGAAGGGAATGGGCGCACTGGATAAGATAGAAGTTCATAAAATGAAGATATCGGAAGATCCATTGACCTTCATTTTCTCAAAAAAGTCCATAAACGAAGATTTTGTGAAACAGTTCAATGCGCATTTGAAAGCCATCAATGCCGATGGAACGTTGAAAAAGATAATAGAAAAATTCACTGCTGTGAAAGACAAGTAGTCTCTGGCGCCTGAAACGCAAGAGACATATCCTGGCGAGCCACCGGCTCGCAAAGGATCTGTCCGAAAACTTTAAAAGTATCAGAACCTCTCGCTGTATGCCTTCAACGATTTGGAACCTCCCTTGAAACTGTATGCCTCATAACCTGATTTCTGCATTTTTTCCGCGGCTACGGCAGTCTGAAGGCCAAAGGGGCAGTAGAGTACGTAGGTCTTGCGTTTTTCCATGGTTTTGTACGATGAAAGCAGGGATTCAAGTTCAATATTGACAGACCCGGGAAAGTGCCATGCATCATACTGCATTTTGTCCCGGCAGTCGATTACCGCGGCGCCATCGGGAATGTTTTCGGTAAAAAGATACTCCGTTGCAAGCTCGTTGCTGTCGATTTCGTTTACCATTATCTTTTTGCGTCCGGCCACGGCGTCGGCATATAATTTGGGATCGATCTTGTCTTCCTCTTTTTGCGCCTGATTAAGGGTGGATTTTGTTTTTGGGTTCTCCTGGCTTATCTGACAATATTCCTGTATGTGCTCGCTGAATACGTATGTACCGATTTCGACCGATTTCCTTATAATCTCATCCTTGTTGTAGCCGATAAGCGGCCTGAGAACAACTCTGCTGCTTGCCCTGTCTATCGCTGCCAGGTTGTAAAGGGTCTGGGAAGATACCTGTCCTGCGGATTCACCGGTTATTATCGCTGGTATCTGTCCTATTTCATCTGCGAGAAGGTTTGCGGTCCGATACATGGCCCTCTTCAGGACTATCTGGGGAAATCTCGCTCCCACGTTCGCAGTGATCGATTTTATGATTTCGGAAAAATCGAGTGTATACAGTATCCCTTCGCTTCCATAGGCCCACTGTTCCATAAGCGCCTTGACGACGGACAGCGTTGCCCTTTCGTATGCAATTCCCGCAAGGTTGCAGAATAGAAAATCGAGGTCGATTCCCCGTTTCATCATGAGCCATGCCGCAACAGCTGAATCAAAACCGCCGGAAATAAGGCACAGCGCCCTTCCCTCGACTCCAAGGGGAAGCCCTGACGGCCCTTTTATCCTCTCGCTGAAAAAGAAAGCTCCTTCCCTTGATATGAGAAGCTCTATTTTGACCTCCGGATTTTTTAATTTTACTGAAGCGGCCTGGTCCCTCAGTACATCTCCGAGCCTGTTCTCAACGTCTTTGGACGTGAACCCCTCGACCATGTTCCTTTGAGCCCTTATGCAGAATGATTTTCCTTTTACCTTGTCTCTGTAGTTTTCAAAAGCGATCCTTGACATGTCGTCAAGATCGGGTTTCCCGACGTACTCGACAGGAGAGATTGAACCGATTCCGAAAATTCTGCTCAGGACAGAAACAGCCTCTTCGGATGAGACCTCTATAAAAAGCCTGTTCCATTCCCTTCGAATCCTGAATTCCACTTGCGAGCGTTTGAGGGCAATGTCTATATTCCTGATAAGTTTTCTCAAAAAACGGGCTTTCACCTTGTTTGATTTGAGGTTGATTTCCGATGATAGTCTGACTAGAACAAGCATTTTAATTTAATCTCCAGTTTGATATTGCGCGTGAAGCGGTTTTATACTGATGTCACTCCACAAAGCGCCATGCTTCTCATCCCTTCCAGGGTAAGGTCAGGTTCATGTCCGATTTCCAGAATTGAAGCTATGACCTCTCCATATCCGCCTGTCACGAAATATTTTATCTGGCATTCGCCACAATTCTTTTCTT
>JADFZC010000181.1 GCA_015232735.1 Oligoflexales bacterium
AAGCAGTAATGATGATGGTCGAAAATTTTGGTGCCGAAAAGGGTATTGTTCTTCTTTATGATATCGATACCAAGGAGCTCATGATAGAAGTCATTTTTGATATTGAAAGTATCGATATCAAATTGAAAAGGATCTCCTATCAAGCATCAGAGGAGCTTTCAATTAAAATTATTGATAATGTTTTGGCAAACAGAGGGGAGCCACTTCTTATAACCGATGCACAGAGGATCGAAGAATATCAGTCTGATAAATATGTCATAAAACATAAAATAAAATCTGTTCTATGCTCTCCCATAAGACACCAGGGGGAAATCATTGGAGTTATCTATCTGGAAAACATATCTGCCGAAGCATGTTTCAATGAGGATACAACAAAAATCATCGAACTCCTGTCATCACATGCTGGAGTTTCGATCCAGAATGCTCATTTATATCAACATTTGGAGCGACAGGTGAATGCAAGAACGGCTGAGATCAATTCCATTCTATCCAACATAAAGCAGGGTATATTCAGCATTCTTCCAGATAAATTCGAAATTCACGAGCATTATTCCTCCTATCTTGAAGAAATTTTCGAGATGGATAGCCTGGCTGGAAAGAACGCCTTTGACATTCTCTTTAAATACAGCAATCTGTCGTCTGACGAACTCAGCATTGCGAAAAGCGTACTTTCAAACTGTCTAGGTTATATGAGCGACAATTTTGTTTGTAACTCCCATTTGTTGCCCAAGGAGGTAGTCATAGGAAAGCAGAAGAACAATCACACCAGGATTCTGGCGCTTGAATGGTATCCGATTGAAAATGATGAAAACATCGTAGAAAAAATCCTGGTTTCAGTTCGGGACATAACGAGACTTAGAAGTTTGGAAATTGAGAGTCAGAAGCAGAGTCAGGAACTTCAGATAGTGAAGGAGATAATAAATGTGGAAGAAGGGAGTTTTGAGAGTTTTATGGAGAGAGCAACCGAATTTATTGAGTCAAACCGTGAGACAATCAGAAGAAGTATCTGTTTAAATGAAACCGATCTTCGGAAAATGAATATAAACCTTCATACACTAAAAGGGAATTCCAGGTGCCTTAACTTTAGAGAAATCGCTGAAACGGTCCATGATGCCGAGCAGTATCTGTCTGAGTTTACCCAGAGTAATTCTGGAATTGATAATAAAAAACTCATTTCCGATCTGGATAGAATCTCAGAAAAAGTGGATAGATATCGGAATATTGCCATTTCAAAGCTGAAACGTGGCAATGGGACGGTTAAAGATGGAGCCGAGAGTGATTTTTATAAAGAGAAAATTGAAATTCTTATGGACAGGATAAAGATAGAGGATGTCGAGAAAGAGAAACAAGAGGTTTTTGCACACATCGTACATGTTCTGAAAACGGGAGATGCTGACAGAAGATGATGAAGGTCAGTGATTGGAAATTTTTGATACACAATCCAGGTGTTTTCCAGTTATTAACCCACTACGGACTGGCTAAGCTTCGAGGTTGGCGAGCCATCTGCCAACATTGACAATATCGGTTCCGCCTATGGTGAGATCTCTTTTCAAGTTGAACACAAGTTGAAATGTTTTTACCATGGAGAGCCGTTCCCTGTAGTATTTCAGGTTGGATGAAAGTTGCGCATCACTCGTCTTTACTTCGATCGCCCATTCCAGTTTCTGATCACGTACGGTTAAAAAATCAACCTCTCTTTTTTCTTTATCGCGTAGATAAAATAATGAGTTCCTTTCACCTGAAGTATCTTCCAGGAAATCGAGACGTTTTTTAAGCGAGAGTGCAACAAAATTTTCCATTCGGGCTCCAATTTCATTCTTGACTCTGGCGATATCATAGAAAAAGATTTTAGGCTCCTTCAGAATGGCGCGTGCAATCTTTTTTGTATATGGAGGAACAATAAAAACAACATAGAGGGATTCCAGAATGGAAATCCACTTTTTTACCGTATGAGGTGATATTTCAAGATCCCTTGCAAGGGAACTAAAGGAAATCGGGCTGCCGACGCGTTCGGCCAATAGATCCACCAATATTTCCATCAACTTTATTTCCCTTACTTTTTCCAGATCAAGCAAGTCCTCTCGCAAGATTCTTTCTAGATGGCTCTTTCGCCATCTTTTATAGAAGTGTTCACTCCCCTTTAGGAACGGCTCAGGAAATCCTCCAACTCTTAACATGATGTCCATTGCCATATCTGGATTCATCTGCCCGCACAACTCAGCAATTGATAACGGATATAGTCTATAAGAAAAATGTCGACCCGCCAATGAATCTCCACCTTTCTTGTATGTGTCCATTCGGGCCGATCCTGTTACCAGAATTTGTTGTTTTGATTCATTCGTGTCATAAATGCCTTTGATCCAGGATTTCCATTTTTTCATTTTATGAAGTTCATCAAATATCAATAATTCAACATTCCGGTCCCATGAACGGCTCATGATAATTTTACGATCTTCACTGTCATCATAATTTAAATAGGCACTCGTCTTGCATGCGACATTTTTTGATAAAGTGGTTTTGCCAACTTGTCTCGGACCGGACAAAAGAACTATTTTATTCTTCAAATCTTCTTCAATGCTTTTTCTGAGATAGCGATCCATATACAATAATTCCAATATGTTATATATGTACATTAAGTACTGTAATGCAAAATGGACATGACTATTTTGCATTACAGTGCATGATATTGCAAGTGCAAAATATTATGCATCGCGACCTCTTTCAAATATTTGTGCCAGAATATTTCGGGACCAGGGTTGTGGTTTTGACAAAAGAAAGTGACAATCTGATTCAGATCAAAGCGATGGCATAAGGCATTTCTATCGAGATATTTTTCATGTTCATGAATTTCTTTATCCTTGTTGATGTAGGTTCTCCCAGAATTAACACTGTGCCTATTACCCACATCTTTTTAATGTCACCATCGTTAAAACTGGTTCGACCAGCTGTCGGTCGCAAGATCATAGACATCGACGACGCGGGAGGGGATACCGGGCCTGAGTCCTGGGTATTTATCCTCGTCCCCCCCGATGAAGAAGGCCTTCGTCCCCGAGCTAACCGCCCTGATGGAGCCCCTTGCGCGGGAGAGTTTTGCCGTCGACCATTTTTTTGTAGACGAATCGTATATATCGACAGCATTGGACGCGCCGCCATATTTGAATCCGCCGGCGAATATCGTTTTCGTGCCGATGGCGACAGCCGCCGGATAGGATCGGGCCTCCGAGAGCATCGCTGTGGACCACTGTCCCGTATCCGTATCGTAAATATCGATCCTGTCGAGCAGATAATTCTCGTTGTCAGGATGGAGATCGGCATATCCCCCCGCAAGGAGAACCTTATTTCCCGAAGAGGCACCCGCCATGCAGCACCGCTTCACGGGAAGTTTCGCGACCGACCAGATCCCCTTTGAAAAATCATAGATATCGACCGCGTCCGAATTGAGGACATCCCATATTTTGGAAAAAATGGAGCCCGCGGGAGGTCGCTCGCCCTCCACATCGTAAGACCCGCCCAAAAAAACCGCCTTATCCCCGGCCACCACCGAAACCATATCGTATCTTGCCACAGAAAGCTGCGCCACAGACCACTGGCCGGTAGCCGAATCATAGATATCGACATCCGCCATCTGAGGGGGATCGGGAGGCTCCCCGCCATAGCCACCGGCGAAGATCGCCTTGGTCCCGCGGGAGGCAGGGGCCATCCAAATCCTCGGTTTTGACAACTTGGCCAGGCTAAAGGTGCCGTTTGCGGCATCGAAGATATCCACCGTGCCCCAATGTATCGCGATGGTGTCCATACCGCCTGCGACGAGGAATTTGTCACCGGCGGTCGCAATCGAGTGATTCCTTCTTCTTCCGATCAGCCCGGTTTTGTAAAGGGTCCTCTCCTTTAGGTCGTAGACTTCGATCGTGTCGAGCGCCGTCTGTTTCGCGTCTGTGACCCCTCCGGCTATGAATATCTTTGTCCCCGCAAAAGCCGCGACATGCTCAGCCCTCGGAGAGGCAAGCGTGAAGGTGAAGGGATTTCCTATCGATTCAGGCGCCGTGAATCGGATGGTTTCCGACGAGACATCCGAATTGTACTCCTTCGGCGTGCTGTCGATGTTGGAGGGGGTGAAAACCGTCACCTTCCTCCCGCCCGCCGATGACTCCTTCTTCGAGTAGGGGGAGGATGATTTTACACTGGTTTGGCATTTGCAGACAGCCATATAACTGAGCGGAGTCTCCTTTGAGACCATCAGGGAATCCCTCGAACTGATGTCGACCTCCTGTTCGAGAGATACGGCATCCTCAAGATGGAGCGGTATGCTTCCAGCCGACGTGGCCGCGGCCTCACTCCCATCCAGGGTATACTTCACGTCGACACTGACGACGTTGTCGATTTTCAGATTGATCAGCCTCACCCTGAAGGAGATCTTCGTGCTCTCCCCGGTCCTGAAATATTTTCTGAGGAGATAATCGGGCTCATTATAGGCTTCAATCGCAATCAAAAAATTCTGACACGAGCCCCCGCTTGAACTCTTTCCGCAGGAGGAGAGAAAAACAAGGCCGAAGATCATGGATGCGAAATGAGTGCGAATCATAAAAACATTCCCGCTTGCACCGGAAGGAGGCCATCCACCAACCGGTCATTATTCCGGATTTTTATCGGACTTTTTATGGAAAGCTGAAATTTTCGGGAAAAATTATTGAGACGGGCCGGGGAATATTCTGTAACCTTTTGTATTTATCTAACGGTGGCGTAAAACTCCGCCATTCATGGCGGGGATATAAGCCACCCGCCCAGACTTTTGCAGAAGCAAAAGTCTGCTAATGTGGAGTTTCTTGTGACTCAATATATACCATGCGATATTAATTGAAATATTGTCTCATATCGGCTAATATGCATTTATATTGCAATATGGACGGCTATTTATGTATCTATCTAGAACAATTATTTTATCGACACCGGATTAGCCGCGTGGTTAACAGAATGGAGTAGCCCGGAAACTCTCGAAAGAGGTGCAGCATCAGGAGCTTTTCTTGAGACATGGATCATCACTGAGTTACTTAAATCATGGTGGCATCATGGTCTTCGCGCACCGTTCTATTTCTATCGGGATAAAGATCAGAAGGAAATCGATCTGCTTATCATTAAAGATGGTACTGTCTATCCGCTAGAATTCAAAAAGAGTGCCTCCATCGGGAAGGAAGCTGTACGTAACTTTCATATCCTTGAAAAACTCAATATGCCGATTGGAAGTGGTGGCGTCATATGTCTGGTCGATCAATCTCTGCCTCTCTCCGATACAATGACATCTATACCGATTGGTGTAATTTAGCTTTAAGATTCGATCCAGAGCTTACGCTTAAGCGAGATAATGGTATTGGCCGCCCTCTAATAAGTTGAGATACACTTTCGATAATTATCTTAAAGATTTGAATAATAAAATAATACCGAATCTAGCGTATTTAATATGATTCCAAACCCGCTAAGAACGGGCTTATTTATGGCATATTTTACAGACTATAGGTTCAGCTTATCAATATGACTCGCATCCTTTTTGTTTGCATCATTCTTGTCTTTTCCTGTCGGGTCGGAAAAGATAACAAGAAAAACCCAAATTCCTCTGAGGGCAGCTCCCACACAACGGTTTCAATAGAAAACCTGGAAAATGGGAAACTGGCCTTTTCATCCATCCATCTTCAGCCAAATACCCTGTCCATGGTGACATCCTCTCGGGAATGAATTCCAAGGGCATCCTGTAGTTAGGATGCAACAA
>JADFZC010000182.1 GCA_015232735.1 Oligoflexales bacterium
GCTATACAAAGTAATTTATTTATCACCTCTCAGGGAGTGAAAACGATGAATTGGTACAAAAAACAATTTATGGCCATTATTCCATCTTTGCTGGCATATTCCATCTTCCATGGCTGCAGCTCCAAGTTTCCCGACTATGAGGTTGTTGTGGACCCCAAGCCCGGAACCTTCGCCAAACCCACTGAAATCACCGTTACAGTGGAAAATCCCGACCCGGAAAAGGAACCTGTGAAATTCTTCTACAGGGTCCTTACCCTTGACCTGGCTGGAAACACGGCGGCGGCAGATGACTCAAAGGAATACACGGAACTCAAGGAAAACGAGAAGATAAAAGTCGACAAATCCTCAAAAGTTGAAATATACGCTGAAAAAGAGGACGCGAAGAAACCGGGGCTTTTTTCAAAAAAAAGAAAGAAAAAGGAGTCAAACCGGTTTTCCGACAAGTATGAAATAAAACTCAAGGTCATCTATGATGGAAACTCGAATACCGGGGGAACGGTTCCAACTGATTCAACAACCTACCAATACGGAGAAAAACCAAAGGTCCTCGGCAATACGGGAACCCTTGTAAGGACCGGTTTCACCTTTAATGGATGGAATACCAAGGCCGATGGAAGCGGCACTTCATATGCGGCTGACGATACCTTCGCCATGGGAACCGAGGAGGTAACTCTTTACGCAAAATGGGACCACTCTGTTATCTATGACGGAAACTCAAATACAAGCGGGACCGTCCCGACCGACGCAAAAATATACCTTCAGGGCGGAACCGTAACAGTCCTTGGAAATACCGGGACCCTTGCAAAAACCGGCTCTTTATTTTCAGGCTGGAATACAGCCGCTAACGGTACAGGGACGACTTATACTGAAGGTCAGACATTTACGATGGAAGCACTAAACGTAACCCTTTATGCAAAATGGACTCAAAGAGTGACATACGACGGAAACTCCAGCACAACAGGCACAGTCCCAACCGACTCTACAGTATATATGACGGGAGCGACAGTCAAAGTGCTCGGCAACACCGGGACACTCACAAGGACAGGCTACTGCTACGGAGGATGGAACACCAAGGCAGACGGAACAGGCACTACCTACACCGTGGACCAGACATTCGCCATAGGCTCGGCCAACGTCACGCTTTACGCGAAATGGGACACCTGCGTCTATGCCGCGGGCTACAGCCTCAACAGCAGCAATGTCCAGGTACCAGGCTACTGGAAGAACGGCACCTGGACAGCACTTACTCCTATTGACTCCAGTCAACACTGCAACGTAAACCATATCAAGGTATATGGCACAAGCGTGTATGCCGCAGGATACTGCATAGACAGCAACGGACTGCGTATCCCAGGGTATTGGCTGAACGGCACCTGGAAGGCATTGACTCCGACCGTTTCCACCAGATCTGCAGAAGTCAGAAGAATCGGGCTTGCAGGAACAGACCTGTATGCTGCAGGATATTGCCTGGATAACTCTGCCTGCTATACCCTCTGTTACTGGGTAAATGACACAAGGACAGATCTCTCACTCCTTGACGCTACCAAAAGCTCAGAAATTTTCGACATGGTAATATCCGGAACCGACGTATACGTCACAGGTTATTCCGGAAATTCTGCCGGATGGAGTATCCCTGGCTACTGGAAAAATGGCACGTTCACAGCCCTTAACGCGACCACCTCCTATAGCTCCGAATATGGAACGGCCTTAGCAGTATCCGGAACAGACGTTTATGTAGCAGGTTATTCACCGGGATCAACATACACTCCAATTTACTGGTTAAACGGAACCAGAAGCTCTCTGACCCCGTATGTTTCAGGGCAAGGCTGCTTTCCATACGGAATCGGAGTGACAGGATCAACCGTTTATATCGGGGGGTACTGCCAAAACAGCAATTCAGTCCTTACCCCGGGCTATTGGTTTAACGGCACCTGGACAACCCTTTCCATGATCAGCGAAAGTTACGATACAGTCATCTATTCATCCAAAATGCACAGTACAGGCTTTTATTCCGCCGGTTACAGCAAAACCTCATCAGGCCTCAAAGTTCCGGTATACTGGAAAAACGCAACCAGGACAGATCTTACGCCTATAAGCTCATCAAAGGATGCCGAAGTTTATTACGTGGAAGTGACCCCGTAAGGGGTACCTCTACCCCCCCATGCTGATGCGGCTCAGGGGCTGGATTGTAACGTCATGCATGAGTTCCTGGAATGACAGAACCGGAAGCTGGTAAAATTCCCCCTCGATGAGTTTTCTGACGTAACGCCGAATATCCATCGAGGTGATGAGCACAGGCATGTGCCTTATGTCGTCCAGGTTTCCCACCGCAGATTTCAGATTGACCAGAAACTGATGTGAGACCGACGGATCAAGGGCCAGATATGCACCCGCCGAAGTCATCCTGATCCCGTTCCGGATCGCCTCCTCAAGATCCTCGTCAAGAAGATATGCCGGCAGAAGTCCCAGTCCCTGGCTGTATTTATGGGTTATGTACCGTTTTTGGCCGCTTCTTACATACTCTGTAAGCTGGACCACGTCCTTTTCCTTCTGCCCCCACTCCACAAGAGACTCGACTATGTTTCTCATGTTTCTGATCGATATGTTTTCAGAGACAAGGCGCTGGAGGATTTCTGCCGTTTTCTGAATGGGCATGATCCTCTGTACCTCCTTTACAAGCTCGGGGTAGTCGCGTTCCATCTTCTGCAGAAGGTTTCGCGCCTCCTGTATGCCTAAGAACTCCTCGGCATGCTTTTTCAGAAGGACAGACAGGACATAACAGATGAACTGGTTGACGTCCATGCCGGTTATGCCGGCTTTTGCTAGAATCTCCGATTCGCTCTTTTTGACCCATGCCATCCTTCTTCCCGAAAGCGGTATGCCGTCGGCGCTCTCGTAGGGGATATTCAGGATATCGAGGTGCTCGACGTTATCCCTTACCAAAAGGCAGCCCGTCCTCACCGTCCCCTGATGAATCGGTATCTCATTTATCATGACCGAATAGTTATGCCTTTGAAGCGCGTCCGACAGGTTCAGGTGTATGTTGGGAAACACGACCCCGAGTTCCTGATAGAGCCTGAGGTTCAGCTCTTTAAGCTGGATTTGAAGCTCGCCGAGATCCAGGGCCCCGCCAACCTCATGGGAGAGTTCTATCATGATCGGATAGGTCATGTCGTAGCCTTGCGATGGCGCATGAGTCCCGGGTTTTTTTCCCGGCCTTGCTTTTTGCCCTGCGAACGAGGGACCCGCCTTCTCCTGCTCCTCCTGCATCCTGGCCTGTTTGAAAAGATAAAAACCGGTTCCAAAGGTGGCAACACCCAAGAACAGGAAGGTCATAGACGGGAAACCCGGGACAAGCGAGAGTCCGCCCAGAATGACGCCGGCCACCATGATTGCCCCTGGCTTCGCCGACATCTGGCTGACAATGTCTTTGCCAAGGTCCTGTGAATCCTCGTTGGAAACCCTTGTGACGAGGATACCGGCGGTTATGGATATGAAAAGCGCGGGTATCTGGGTGACCAGCCCGTCGCCGATGGTCAACAGCGAGTAGGTATGCAGCGCATCCCTCAGGGAAAGCCCCTTTTGAAACACGCCTATCAAGACGCCGCCGAGGATGTTGACGACAATTATTATAAGTCCCGCTATGGCATCTCCCTTTACAAACTTCATGGCACCGTCCATCGCACCGTAAAGCTGGCTCTCCTTCTCAAGATCGACCCTGCGTTTTTTCGCCTGCTCCATGTTGATAAGTCCGGCCCTCATGTCGCCGTCGATACTCATCTGTTTTCCGGGCAGAGCGTCCAGTGAAAACCTGGCGCTCACCTCGGCGACGCGTTCTGAGCCCTTGGTGATGACTATGAACTGCACGATGGTGATGATAAGGAAAATGACGCCGCCCACAATGAGATTTCCGCCTACGACGAAATTTCCGAAGGCATAAACCATCTTTCCGGCATCGGCATTTAAAAGTATCAGCCTTGTGGTCGTGATCGCAAGCGCTAGCCTCGACAGCGTCGTAAGAAGCAGAACCGATGGAAACCCGAGAAACTCAAGAGGCGAGGAGAGGTACACCGCAAGCATGAGAAGGAGGACGGCCACACCCATGTTGGAGGCGATCATCAGATCCACCATGAACGTCGGCAGCGGCAGAATCATCATGAGGATGACAAGAAGAAGGAAAACCGCGATCGCAAGATCACTGCGGGTCGCCAGCAATTGAAAACGTTTTATAATACGGTCTTTAAACTGATTCACTTTTTTCACCCAAATGTTTAGACATATATTGTTTGGCGAGTTCCGTCATGCCAAGCCCGAAATATGCGCGGCTCAGGATCAGGTATATGACCCCTGCACCTTTGCCTCGCTTGTCATCCTGAACCGTGGCAAGGAAACGCTCCCCCATTTTTACTGCATCCTCGTATCTCTGTTTCTCAAGATAGGCATAGCCAAGTGAGCCGATTACCCTGGCGTCGCCAGGCTTTACGCAATCGAGCGCCTCCCAGAGGGCTATCGCCTTGTCAATATGATTGTAATCAAGGAAAAGGCAGGCCAGGTTTTCAAGCCACTCCTGATGGTATTTCAAATTTTCCGTCGCCTTGTTCATTGATTCATGCCTTTATCAATAATCGTCTCATCGTCTGCGAGATGAACCTGTCGCTTTCCGCCTGCCTCAATATGGCAAGCCCGTCCTCCACTTTTTTTCTTGCCTCGGGGCTCAATCCCTTGATTTTTTCACCCTGAAACCATTTCTTCACCATATCGCTGTGGGTATCGTGATCGATTTGCCTTGTCCGCTCTGAAATCCCGGGCCTTATGAATTCCCTTATCTCCTTGTCCCTGGGCTCTTCATAGGGCACGGTTTCAAAGCCCGGACCGCCGTCATCCTCCCTGTGAACAGAAATATCGATATCCCTGCCGATGCTTGTATCAAGCTTCAAAGGCTGCAGCAGACTTTTGTTCACTGAAATCGTCATCGTCAATTCCCGGTTACATCAGATTTTTTATAAAACAGACGAGCCCATGTCCATCAAGGCGTCCACAGACTGCCTTAACGACGGCACGCTGATGGACTCACGCTCCAAATATGTCGTAAATACAAGCTCCCCCTGCCTGCCCAGGCCGAGCTGCACGGGGACCGTGAAATTATTCTCCGGACGGCACATCGAAAGAGCCCTCTCCATGGCGGCCGGCAGGTCGCTTTCGTGGATTTTCTTTGTCAATGAAACCATCAAAAGGTCATCGAGACAGTCAAGGCGGAGCGCATCCGAGGATTCAAAACTGAGGCGGCAGGATCTGTAATCCTCAAGCGGCATTTGCGAAAGCCCGATGGACGTGCAGAAATTCATGACAGTCTCCATTATAAAATCAGCCACTTGCAAGTTCCTCCCTCTCTATGGCACCGTCTAGGCACTCCTGGACTGAGTCCAGCATGAGCTGCCTTGTCTGAAGATCCCGATAGATTCCGACAGGCATCTGCCTGAAAATTTCCCTAAGCTCCCTGAAGAAATTAATCTCCCCTTTTATATTGTTCACGCCCAGACATGAGCACAGCGCCCTCATGTCGGAAGGCGAGACAAACTGTTTTGACTGCAGGCGAAGGACTTCGGCCATCAGGGGTTTCAAGGTTCTGCCCCTGTCAATGAAATCCGCCCCGCGCATCCTCTTAAGAACGAGAAGGCACTGGAAATGAATGCTCTTAAGTACTTTAAGCTTGTACATGTCGCCTATGACGATCAGAAGCTTCTCCTTTGAA
>JADFZC010000183.1 GCA_015232735.1 Oligoflexales bacterium
TTTTCAGAAATTTCAGGAAAATCAGGGAAAGAATCGAGCCGGCCTGCGAGCTTGGATTTTCATATTTGAAATTGGGTCAGCCAAGTTCAACTCTTTCAGGAGGTGAATCACAAAGATTGAAACTGGCTCCGCTTCTTGGAAGGAAAAATCTGGAAAATGTTTTAATAATAATGGATGAACCTACAACAGGGCTTCATTTTGAGGATGTGTCGGCTCTAATCAGAGTGGTCCGCAGGCTGGTTGATCGAGGATCAACTATTGTTATCATTGAACACAACTTCGACATTATAGCATCTTCGGATTGGATAATCGACATAGGACCTGGGGCGGCTGATGAAGGTGGAAACCTGCTTTATCAGGGGCCAGTCAGATCAGGTCTGGGAATAACCACCTCTCCTACGCTTTCAAGATTATCATGAATTATTTTGCTTTTCCGCGTTTTAGCCGGAAACAAAAAAGGTTTTGAAATAGCCGCTGATTCATTTTTTGTTACCAGTTTTTTTATTGAATTATTTATTTAAGGATGAGATCCTTTAATTGTGCATTCTCGGCCTGTATAAAAATAGGCAGTCTTCTTGATGGTTACAAATTTTAGATTGATTGAAGAAATATATGATAAACAATTTCAGGTTTGATGGCAAAACATGGTTATTGAAATTCATAGCAGTCATACCTTTCATTTTTTCAATTTTGCTTTTCACCGTAGGACTTCAAGCGAAATCATTTGAATTTGGCTTTTTTCCATCCAGTGACACCGATTCATTCATGATGGGGGAATACCGCAATATTCCCATAAACGAGCCCTGCATTGAGTCGGGTCATGGCAGATGTGTTCCCGCAGGGCCAAGGCGTTTTAAGATTATTGATTATGAGAGAGCGTGGCTTGTTGTCCCTGGATTTTATCAAAACTTTACTGAAAACAGCATAGGCGGCGAGTTGTCTGTAATCAAGGGAGCTTTTGGAGGAGTTATAGGTTTTGAAGAGAAAAATATATCATATCTGGAAGCGGAAGTAGTCCTTGGACCTTTGGCTGTAGGTCTTGGACCGAGATGGTTCAAGGGGCATGTGGGGCCGCAGATCACTCTTTCCGTGCCGATCTTTTTTTTCTTCCCATATTGGAGATGGTATAATGAAGAAAGCTCGGTAAATGGAAAAACCAGAGAGTTTGGAATTATGTTAAAAATTCCTTTGACGTTCGGTGCCGAGCAGGTCTTTTTTGACAAGGATAGCCCAGGCGGGGATCTAATATAAAAGAAAAAACGATTTGCCCTGAGGGATTATATGCAAATCGCTTTTCTGGAAAACTATAGTATGTAATTAAGACTAGGCTTTTACAATCGCGTCCGCAGGACATACATCCTGGCATTGCGGGCTGTCGGCCTGTCCTTTGCACTCAGTGCATTTTGCTGGATTTATAACGTATTTGTCGTCGCCTTCGGATATTGCCGAATTTGGGCATTCACTTTCACATGCACCACAAGTCGTGCAGTCATCTGTAATCTTTAGAGCCATTTTTTACTCCTGAAAAATACTAATTAAATTAAAAAGCCACAGCAGTTTACCACACCACAAGTGATCATCTGCCTTCAATTCCTTGAAATTGTCAGTAGAAGGTTTTATCAGATTTAATTGGGGTTTTCAATCAAGATCGGGGGTCTTCCGGCACTTCTTCAGGCATAAAATGTTGCCATTGTGCCGCACTTGACATATCAGCAAGCTTAAATGTATAAAATGCCGTCGTTTTTTGGCCTTAAAAGCATCAAGAAAATCAAATAAAGAAGATGACGAGGAAGAAAAAAGAGGATTTGATTTATAAAACAAACCCTTCTTGGAAGGATCTCTATTTGGAATTCAAAGAGAGATCATAGTTGGCACAACCAGATCCTATGCGAGCTGTGCTCGCCAGGATACGTCTGCTCGCGCTTTAGCGCCAGCGACTATTTAAGAGGAATGCAGGGATGATCCGCCCAAGTCAGAGAAATAGCCTTCAACTAATATTTTTCTCCACGGCCATATTAATATCCTTCGGATGTATGGGAGGATTGGAAAAGGGTCGGATCAGGTCGCATACTGGTCAGGATGCTTCTGACTTTCAGAATCTTTTCAGCTTTCCCGCCGAGTTTGACAGGCATGAGGCAATATGGATCAGCGTTAAAGATGAAAAATACTGGAGCGGCGGTTCCAGGATAAATGTTGTAATGGAGATCATAAGGGAACTAGAACCTTATGTGAAGGTGAAGGCTACAGTTCCAAGCCAGGAGGCGCTCAGGAACTTTAAGAAACTTTTGTCAGGGAGGAATATCAATGATTCTCATGTTACATACATGGTAATGAATAATGGTGACGAGGCGGATCCCTGGCTTAGGGATCATGGTCCCATTTTTCTAAGAGGGCCTTCCTTTAAATTGAAGATAGCCGATTTCAGATATGATTTCTATGGCGAGTCCAGTATTGAACCCTCACCTGGTTTCATTAAGAATGTTGAGGAAATCGATAGAACTGTCGCAAAGAAGATGGGGATTCCCTTGATTGGCAGCGGTCTTGTCAGTGAAGGAGGAAACCGGGAATTTAATGGGAACGGAACCATGATGGCCCTTGAGGTTACTGAGCTTTCACGAAATCCCGGAAAAACCAGGCTCGAGATTGAAAATGAATTGCTTAGGATTTTAGGCCAGAAGAAAATGATCTGGCTGAAAAGGAGTGTTGCGGATGAGGATAAATCCACAAATGGGCCGATTTTAAACGATCTCTATTCGACTACCATAACAGGAGGTCATATTGATGAGGTGGCCAGATTTGCCGAAGCTGGTACTGTACTGCTTGCAGAGGTAAGCATGGAGGAGCGAGACAGGGATCCTCTAATGAGGATTTCTTATGAGAGAATGGAGGAAAACTACAGGATTTTAAAGAGCGCCACCGACCAGGATGGAAAACCGTTCAGAATTGTTCGCATCCCGGTGCCGGATACGATAATATCGGAGTACGCTCCAAGGGATGCCGGTGATTATGCGCTCGTCTATTTCAAAGGCGCAGGGATGGGAAAACCCGTAAGATATGTCCTGGCAACAGGCTATCTCAATTTCCTTGTGACCAACGGAGTTGTGCTTGGCGCAAAGTATTGGCGGGAGGGACGCCCTGAATCTACAAGACTGAAGGATGAAAGGGTCAGGAATATTTTACGGGAAGTATTTCCGGGAAGAAATATTATTCAACTTGATGCAGAGGCCTTTAATCATGGCGGAGGGGGAATTCACTGCAATACCCAGCAGGAGCCTGCAAGCATGGGTTTTTCCTATTGAATTGAAAAAATATCCCTGCCAAGGGGATTGATAATGACAGGGTTGGATTCGGTTCCAGCCGGCATGGAAGATGATTCGTTCCATTCGCATTCTCCTGTCGAGTATGCCTTGCACTCCGCCTCAGTTTTGATATGAGGACATGGCCCGGCACCCTTATATGACTTATTTTTATAGACACAGGACTTGGATGAATTTGCCGGAGTGGAAACAGGTGTGGAAGTTGGAGTTGCGGTCGGCGTAACTTTGGGCGTAGCAGCTGGAGTGGCTGTGGCAGCTGGAGCAGGTTTGGAGGTCGCGGCTGGAGCGGGTGCCGTCCCTTCTGATTTGCTGCCCTGCAGTTTGTCGATGAGTTGTTTTTCTATTGCATTATAGTCAACTTTGCCATCCTTCTGACCGTCCGCGGCGTCCCAGTCTTCAAGAGTCTTTTTCACCTTTTCTTCTGAGCTGCCGTATATACGGACAAGCTCAGCAGTTGCCTTCTCGCCTTTTGGGTCGGATTTATCGATAGAAACCTTACCGTCGACACTGCTGCCGTTATGAAAATCGACAAACCTCAAAGCATACAGAGCCTGCAAATCGGAGTTGCCGACGCGTTTTATTATCGGAAGTCCCCTCTGATTGGGAGACTCTCTCTGATGATCATATCCTGCTACAAGGTCGCCTTTTGTTTTTGAGTGAGCCCCTATATCCTGAAAAAACCGTTCGAGTTTCTGCAGTACTTTTGGATGCTCATTCTCAGAAAATCTGTAGTTGACATATTTTTTTGACATGGCCCCTGTTGTAAAATCAGGTGTAATTCCCTTCTGGGACAAGGCATCCAGAAAATTGCCGAAAGATGCATCAAGTTCCTCCTCTGATGAAATGATATTTGGAAAATAATCAGCATCGATATCAAGGATTATCGGTGTGTCGCCTTTACTTGAGATTGCAGGCAGCTCCTCGACCAATATTGTGGGAATAACGACCTTGGTATACTTGCTTTGGTTTGTATCATAGTCATCCGGCTTTTTTCCCGTAACTATTTTGCGGTTTTTGTCTATGTAAAGCGTGTCTTCAGAGGATTTTCTTCCTTCGTAGGGGGTTCCTATGAAATAAACTTTGCTGACATAATTCTCGACAAGAAGATAATTAATGTAGGAGCCTATTTTGTGATAATCGTTATCCTCGCTTGTGGCATAGTCGGGGTGGGCGTCAACATGAATCAGGGTAGCGGGGGATTTCGGAATCAAACCGGTTTCCCTTGCAATTTTCAGGGCATCGATAGTTTGATTGTGTTCAGGGAAATAATCGAACGATGATTTTTTAAAAATGGCATCGAGTTTGTCCACATAAGCGTAATTCCCATTTGTATTTTCATCGTCCAGATTGGATTTTACAGCAGGGTTTTGACGACACCCAAGGGTCAAAATAAATAGAATTAAAATATTGATTTTAGCCATAGATATGTACCTTCTCCAAAGAAACTGATGATTGTTGAAATAATTCAAATCAGAAAACAGCGATAAACAAACAAGGATTCTTATGCAAGAACCGGACTAAAAAATAATTTTCATGGATTGATTAATGTCGTATCTATCCTACTGAATTAATTGTCAATATCTCATTAGTAAGAAACAGTCCCGGGTCCGTGTCTCTTTTTTCGTTTAAATAATTGACAATACTGTATAAGAACATCTGTAATGGATTAATGGGACGATAAGGCGATGTTGAAGCAAAAATGCAACAAAATATCCCGGAAGAGGGAATTTTCAGATATTGAAAAAAAAAGAAAGCTGGCCGGGGAAATCATCTCAATTCTCATGAAGTCTATTGAAAATCCGGTCTGTGAATTGAATTACACGACCGATTTTCAGCTTCTTGTTTCAGTGATATTATCTGCACAAGCCACGGATGTTGCTGTCAATCGATGCATGACTCAGATTTATTCTGAAGGGTTTACTCCCGAGACGGTGATCTCCTGGGGTGAGGAGAAACTCCGCTCAAAAATAAAGACCATTGGTCTTTCGAGGACCAAAGCAAAAAATATCCACAGAATGTCACAGATACTTGTTGATAAGTATGGGGGAAATATTCCCAGAGGAAGAGAGGATCTCATGTCGCTTCCCGGAGTGGGAAGGAAGACAGCCAATGTTGTTTTGGGAGAACTTTATGGGGAAAAGACGCTGGCAGTCGATACTCATGTTTTCAGGGTTACCGGGCGCCTTGGTCTTCAGAAGGAAAAAGATCCGATTAAGGCAGAGGCGCAGCTGATCAAGATAATAGATGAAAAGTATCTGCCTGTGGCACATCATCTTTTGGTTTTGTTTGGGCGTTATACCTGCAAAGCCGTTAAACCAAGGTGCGGTGAATGTGAGCTGAACAAAATATGTAATTTTTTTAAGAGCCTGTTGAAAAAGCCATGACTCAGCGTTACTCGTCGTCGGAAAATCCTCAT
>JADFZC010000184.1 GCA_015232735.1 Oligoflexales bacterium
TATCGCCAATCTGCGATACGGCCTCAGGCGAAACCCCCATGCGCAAAGGATGAGCCTGGATCAGATCACCCAGCTTCTGGGCATCAGCCATCTTCTGGACCGAAAGCCGGATACTCTCTCCGGCGGTGAACGTCAGAGGGTGGGCATTGCTCGGGCGCTGGCCGTCGGTCCACGGCTTCTTTTAATGGATGAACCGCTGGCTTCACTTGATTTAAAGCGTAAGCAGGAGATCCTTCCTTACCTGGAACGGCTCCATAATGAACTTGACATTCCTCTTATCTACGTTAGCCACTCTCCCGATGAGGTGGCAAGACTGGGCGATTATTTGGTTGTGATGGAAGGCGGTCGGGTTCTTGCAAGTGGTCCGCTGGCCGATACGCTTTCCCGCATCGACCCCCCGATCCACTTGGGCGAAGATGCCGGATCAATTCTTGATGCAGCCGTTGGATCTGTGGATCATAAGTGGCATCTGGCGCGCCTTGATTTTAACGGTGGCAGCCTATGGGCAGCTGATCATTGTTATTCTGTAGGTCAAAGGGTACGCGTGCGGGTACTGGCACGAGACGTGAGTCTGGCCGTGCAGCCTGATCACAGCAGTATCCAGAACATCCTGAAAGGGCAAGTTGATGCTGTTGGCAGCGACGAACATCCCGGCATGACGTTGGTGCGTATCCGGGTTGGCGGTGTTATGCTGCTCGCTCGCCTGACTAAGCGTGGCTGGGCATCTCTTGGAGCGACAGCAGGACAAAATCTGTGGGTTCAGATAAAATCGGTTGCGGTAATGAAATGACTTTTGGCATCATTCGAAGTAGGAAAAGTATCTGTTTGATTTCTGAACCGGGATTTTAGTGCCGCCTTGAAGGCGGGACAATGGAGGTTTTATCCATGCAAAAAGTCATATTGAATTTATCGCTGCTGCTCCTGCTTTCAAGTACTCTCTCCCACGGAGAAGAGGTGGATCCGAAAGCCCTCTTTCTCACTCTTACCGACACGCTTCTGAAAAGTCAGATCACCGACGCAAATGACAGGGATTGCGGCGCACTTATAAGCCCAAGCACCAATCCGCAGAAAAATCCGCGCCACTCAAGAAGTGCCGAGGCCGTATATCCCTTCGCAGTAGCCTACGAGCTGACAAAAGATCTTAAATATGCGAAAGCGGCTACCCTTGCAGGAAACTGGCTGATCAGTATCCAGCAGCCATCAGGCGCATGGGGCGAAGAGTGGCCGGGTCACGACGGATGGCAGGGGACAACGGTAGATCAACTGGTCAGTCTTACGGGTGCATATCCCATCATTGCGCCTTCCCTGTCAGACAAGGAAAAAAAAGGATGGCAGAAGGCGATCGAAGGGGCTGTGCGTTACACACTGCATGATCTGCCAAAGGGTAACCTGAACTATCTGGTAACGTCCGCCGTCGCGCTGAAAATGGCACACAATGCCATGCCGCGGCCAAAGGCATTATGGCTGAAGGAGGCGGAAAAACGCATTAACGAAAGCCTTGGCACCGTCAACAAGGATGGATTTCTCGTCGGTGAAAATAACAGTGTGGACCCCGGCTACAATCTGGCTCAATCCATCGGATACATGACCCTCTATGGAATTCTTGCCAATAACCGGAAAGTCCTGGACGCGGCGGCTCAAATTCTCGAGGCGCACCTGCCCTTTGTCTATCCCAACGGTTCCATCGACAATTCATGGGGAAGCCGCAGTTTCAAATGGACCTATGAAAGCGGAACCAAGACAGCGCCCGGGGTTATGTTCACATTCATGCTCAATGCGGATCGCAATCCCATGTTTCAGAGAGCTGGAATGCTGACAGCAGGTTTTCTGAAGGATTTTTTCATTCAGGATGGATTTATCGTCTATGGTCCCCATGCCAGCCTTCACAAATCATCTCACCCGCCGAGCAATTATGCCACTGTCGGCAGGGCACAAAGCCTGGCCATGGCAATAAAATACGGGAAGAAAGGGACTGGCGACGGCGAACTTCCGTCACAGAAAAAAAACTGGATCAAATATTTTCCCACGGTACGCACAGCCGTAATCCGCACCGAAAGAATGATGGCCACAGTTTCAGCAAACAACCTTGCGTCGGTCAAAGGTTTTGTCAATAGAGGTGGAAGCCTTACCAACCTTTGGTATGAAGGCTACGGCCCGAACGGTTTCCTTCAGGCCTCCTCACAGGCAAGGTACGAGAGGGTCGAGGCGATGCACATGCCCATCGAAAATAATCTGCTCCCCCTTACGCCTCATATTGAAGCCAAAAAGGTGGATTTTATCTATTCGAATCTTTTCGAGGGGGCTGCGACCCTGGAAACCGGCCAGGAGGGCAACACCTTTCTGGTTTCCGCTTCAGGAGAGCTTACGGCGGAGGGCGGCGAAAAATCGGGAATCAAATATCGAATTGATTATCAGTTCACCGGTGATACAGTTGTAAAAAAATATGAATTTTCATCCTATGGAGATTCGCAGATCAGCATCATCGAACCGATTGTGAACAACCCGGGAACGCTTTTTGAAAAAGAGGAAAAATCCGTTCGGATAAAACCGCCGAAGGGCGGCGTCTGGCTTTTCAAGGTCACCGACGCCTCTGTCGCCTACGATCTTCTGGCAGGAAACGAAAATGAGAGGTACTGGGCGCCGTTCCCCGGGGTCGAGTGCTACCCTGTCGTTCTTAAAATAAAAGATGTCAAATCCGGAAACAACCATTTGACACTGGCTATCAGCGGTCCAAAATCCTGATAGTCTCTATAGAAATTAAACGGTGAATACACACTGCCGTTACGATACCTTTCTGTCAGCAAGACCTGCCGTGTCGGCTTCCCCCTTCCATCTTATGACCATTATTGAAACATCATCCTCCTGACGCCCCTCCCCCCAAATTTTCCGCCCTCTCTGGACAAGGCTTCCAATCAATTCCCGCGGAGACTCGGGTCTTGAGAGAATTTTTTTCAGCTCTTTTATCTTAAGCTGCGAATCCGTGCTTGAGCGGTTCTCAAAAAGCCCATCGGTATAGAGCAGAATCGTATCGCCCTTTTCAAGGTCAAAGCTCTTTACCGGAAAAACAGGATCGCTGCACACTCCAAGAAGGCTTCCAAGGTTCGTCTTCATGGCCGCCCTGCCTGTCCTCGAAAGTACAAGCGGAGGATGACCGGCTGAAATCCAGTGGATCTTTCCTTCAATTACATCAATGCCCAAAAGTATCATGCTCATCGAATAACCGCTCTTCCCGGATGTCTGGCCTATGAGTCTGTCTATCGTCCTTGCGGCAAGCGTAAGTCTTCTTGGTGTATCGATCTTTTTCTTATCGGGACAGACAAGTTCGCTTCCCGGCATGTCCGTAACAAAAGGATTGCCATATAGCACGCCGCTTATCATTGCCGTTACAAAGGCAGAGGTTATTCCATGTCCGGTCACATCTCCAATATAGAAAAATGCGACTTTGCCCACTTCATCATAATAACTGCCTATCCAATCGCCGCCGACCCTCTCCGAAGGCTTATAATATGATGCCATTTCAATTTCGCCTGGCATGACGGTAAACGGCAGGAGCGTCTGTTGAAATGCCCTTGCCGATTCCATATTGGAATCGAGCGATGCTTTCTCCTCCTTCTCCTTCACAAGCTCAAAACTGAGAAGAGTTATCACAATCTGACTGGAGATCTGTTCCAGAAGTTCAAATGACCTTTTGTCAAACAGATCATTTATGCTGCTGCTTCCAAGATAGATAAGGCCCCTGCAGATATGGTTGTGGCGAAGCGGAACTATCATCGCCGATTTGTCGGTGGTTTTTCCATGCTCGCGCTCCTCAGGCCTCTGAATAACCGGATGTTCCGGAACCGCCAAAAGGGCCGTCGAAAGGAATTTTCTGTTAATCCCCAGATTTTCAAATCTCATTTCCGCTGCAAGATCCATTGAAACCCTGTAGGTATCAACAACCTTGAGACTTTCATTTTCTTTCAGATAAACGATAACCCGGTCAGCACCTGTGACTGAACACAGTGTATCTATTATGGTGGCATAAAGCTGTGTGATATCGCTGAGCACGTTGAAACGCATAAACATATTTGCCAGGGCTCTCGTCTCGATCCCTTTTCGAATCCTGTCCACGCCTGACGAGGTGTTTTCCTCAAAAAGAATATCCGCCTTCTCATAAATCTGTTTTTGTCTCATCAGAAGGCCAAAAATGATTTTGTCGCACTGTTCTTCCATGAATTTCCAGCCGCGCTTTTCAAAATATGCTTTAGCCTTCCGCGCAAATCCTTCCATGACAAAAGGATCTTCATTTCCGGCCAGTATTGAAAACAGAAGATATCCATCGGCGGCCACGATATCCCAGCCATTTTTCATGGCTTGATGAATCCCCCTTCTGATGCACCATTTTCCAGTCTTTTTGAAACCTATTTTGTAAAAAAATTCTGCCGAGGCATAATACCTCTGAGGCCTGTATATCAAGAACGAATCAAAGGGGTCAAACCACAGAAGAAGCATCGACAGAAAAGCAAAAAACTTTTTATCAGTTCTGACATAGGCCGACACAAGCAGGTGCTTGACGTACCCGCAAAAGCACACCCTGTGGAAATATCTAAGATATCCCCTCAAGGCTATCCTGAGCAGCGGGATAGCTTCCGAGGTCCTTCCAAGATGCATGTAAACCTCGGCAGAGGCAATCGCCCTGTATATCGTGTCTATCGTTAAAAAATCCTTCGAGGCGCTTTCCTCAACCTCCCTTATAATTTCCTTTATAATAAAATCAAGTTCGCCAAATTTCTTCTTCATCAGCTTATGCTTCAAAAGACTCATCAGAAAACCATAATCCAGTCCTGCGGATTTCCACAGTTCCTCGAACTCGCCTTCGTAAATCGAAGGATAATCCTTCTTTCCTCCATGATACGACATCTGGCAAAGCGACTGGTAACATAGATAGGTCCAGAAGGAGTCCCCCATTTCCTTGCAAAGTTTGAAGGCTTTCAATATGTATTCCTCGGATCTATCGATATCCCCGCGGCTGTAGTAAAGAAGATATCCCCTCGTATAGTAGATGAAATAGAGTTGCGAAGGATCGAAATTTACTTCAAAATACCTCTGCGCCTTTTCATAAAACCATTCAGCCAGCCTGTCAAACCCGTAGACGGCAAAAAGAACTCCCCAATATGTCTTAGCAATAAACTTGGCAGAAAAATCCTTGTAATACAGCATATCACAATATGATTCGATACCATTGTCTATGACTGAAAACGGTCTGAAGAAAAATCCCGGGACAAGAAGATCCATCTGGATATCGAGGAGTATGGACTTTTCTTTTTCGACCTCTTCCAGGTCGCTGTGCTTATAGATTTTAAACCATATCAGTCTTATGACCATCTTCAAAAGCACCACGAAAATCCTCAAGATAGCCTTTCCGCCGTGCTTCTGGTATTTCCTGCCCAGAATCTCTAGCCCTTTGCTTCCCCAGGCTATCGAATTGAAATAATCAAAAAGCCATAAATAATTTCTTGATATTTTTGTACATATGCTGGCATACCAATATTTGTTGCCGTGCACATGCTCACTCAACGACTCATAGATTACTATGGCTTCCTTCATGTTCTGGCACATTGAATGACAATCCGCAAGAACCTCGGTTATTTCAAACCATTCATTAAAGAGGCTGTCTTCCCTTTGGCTTGCCGACTCCGGAAAAAGCGAGAGCGCGTCCTTTGCATACCTGAGCGCTTTGTAGTAG
>JADFZC010000185.1 GCA_015232735.1 Oligoflexales bacterium
TGAAAAAGCCATGACTCGGCGTTGCTCGTCGTCGGAAAATCCTCATTTACCAGCTCTGCATACTGGGTTAGGCTGCTTATAGAGAATAACAGCGGAAAGAAAAGGGACTTCTATTTGGAAGTCGCATACCATTATCATGATTTCATCGATTTCTATGAGTTTGATCAGTATGGCGCCATGCAGATAACGAAAACCGGCGACCAGTATCCATACCGCCAGAGAGTAATCGACCACCACAATTTTGTATTTCCCATAACGCTCGAACATAACGAGAACAGATTGATTGTAATGCGTTTTAAGAGCGTAAATTCCATGCTCTTGCCTTTTACCATTTGGAATCCGAAAAGTTTTCATGCTCAAAAGGAGAGGGAGCTCATTGGACTTGGACTTTATTACGGCATGATCGTTGTTATGATATTTTACAATTTCTTCCTTCTTGTCACCATTCGCAACTCCAACTATCTCGTTTATGTCTGCTATGTCGTCTCATATTTGATATTCCAGTCGGGGGTGAACGGACTTGACTTCAGGTTTCTCTGGCCTGAAAATAATTATCTGGCAAATTTCTCGATCTTTATCTCTCTTTCTTTTGTCAATATTTTTCTAACCCTGTTCACCCAGGTATTTCTTCATACACGAACCTTGCTTCCCGGATTGCACCGTCTGATAAATATATTAATATATCCATGGACCGTGATCGGTTTATTCGTTGCCATAATAGGCTCAGGATATAGCGGACGAATCATTCTTGGTTTCCAACCCATAGCCGGAATCATTCTTCTCAGCACCGGCGTCATATCGCTTGCCAGAGGGTACAGGGCGGCAAGATTCTATGTCATTGCCTTCACTCTTCTTTTGATCGCCTCGATGGTTTTCGCCTTAAAATCCCTCGGAGTTTTGCCATCAAACATCCTGACGGAATATGTCATTATCCAGCTTGGTTCGGCAACTGAAATTGTTCTTCTTTCACTGGCATTGGGCGACAAGATCCGGATGGAACAAAGGCAGGCGCAAAATGAGATTGAAGATCTCAACAACAACCTTGAACGGAAGGTCGAGGAAAAAACAAAGGACATCAAGTCAATCCTTGCCAATATCCATCAGGGCATCTTTACCCTTCATAATGAAAATGATATCCCGGTAATCGATGCCGATTTTTCAGAACATCTTGCGGATATTCTTGAGACCCGGGATATTGCCGGAAAATCGGTGACTGATATAGTTTTTGACAATACAAACCTGTTATCGGATCAGTTGTCGATGATCAAAAATGCCATTCTTTTCTGCATTGGTGACACTTGGTTCAATTATGACATGAATTCAATACACCTGCCCAGGGAAGTCGAAAAATATTTTGAGAACGGTTCGACAAAAATCCTTGAGATCGATTGGTGTCCTGTCATGGACAATAAGAATGAAACCGTTCAGAAAATCCTGGTGACGATACGGGATGTGACCACCTTGCGGGGACTGCAGGCCCGGACGAAAATGCAGCAGGATGAGCTCAGTTTCATTTCAGAACTCATTGCCGTATCTGGAGAACAGTTTTTGGAATTGCTTCAAACCATAAAACAACTCGTCGATGAAAACAAAAGACTCATCGAATCCGCCACGATTCGAGACGACGAAACCCTGAAAGTCCTGTTTATCAACATGCACACCATAAAGGGTATCGGAAGAAGCTTTGGATTTGTCAAAATGACCACAGTTGTTCACGAATGTGAACAATATTATTTCCAGCTTAAAAATGACGAAAACCAGCCCTGGGACAAGAAAAAACTCCAAGAAGATCTGAAACAGGTTGAAGATATACTGTCAAAATATGTTAATATAAACAACAATAAGCTGGGTCGAGGGGAGTTAAGCGATAAAATCCTTGTGAAAAAATCTGTTGTAGAAAACACAATCAAAAGCATCAAATCATTCACACAGCAATCCTTGCCTGATCATTTGAGGGAACCTTTGGCAGCGATCCACAGTGATCTCAGCAATTTCATATATCGCAGATCAAAGGATATATTGGCTGATGTATTTAAAAATGTAGGAACACTTGCCCGCGATCTGAAGAAGGAATCGCCCAATATAGATATTAAGTGTGACGATTTCAGCGTGACACAATTCGGCAGCGAACTTATCAAAAACGTTTTTGTGCATATCGTCCGCAACTCCATGGATCATGGGATTGAAACCCCTGAAGAACGATTGAAAAAGGGAAAGGATCCCGCCGGAACCATTTATGTCGATCTCTCGCTGAACAAAAATAATGAAGTCACCATCCACTGCCGTGACGACGGCAGTGGAATAAATATTCAAAAATTGCGGGAAATAGGACAGAAAATGGGGCTTTTGACAGAGCCGGAATCAAGCGATCCGGAAAAGGTCGCAAATTTAATCTTTTGCAGCGGCGTTTCAACCAGCAAGTCCGTTTCCGATATTTCAGGACGGGGAGTGGGAATGACCGCAATAAAAGAATATGTGGAAAAAAGCGGCGGCCGTATTTTTTTGAAACTAAATATGAGCTCTGACTCAAGCAGCGCCTATGTACCATTTGAGATCGAAATGACAGCCCCGGCGGATATCCTGGTCGCATGAACCTGATGTTAATAAATTCAAAAACTTTAATTTTATCTTCCAGTTATATAACGTCCAAATCATTTGTTTTGAGAACAGCGGCTCTCAACTTCCGCAGAAATATGTACACTTCGCTGGCGTCTTGATGAAGAGAAATTACTACATATTCCTAATCAATTGACAATAATATATCAAAAATATATATTATACATATATCAAGGACATATTTTTCTATTAGAGATTCAAATATGTTTGAATGGGATGAATCAAAAAATGCAATAAACACAAAAAAACATGGTATTTCCTTCAAGGAAGCTACGAAAATCTGGAGAGATGAAAAAAGACTTACGCTGCCAACCCGGTTTGAAGATGAGCCTAGACAGATTGTAATAGGAAAAATATCGGGTACGATTTGGTCTGCGATAATCACTTATAGAGGCTCAAATATAAGAATAATCTCCGTCAGAAAGTCAAGAAATAAGGAGAGAGAACTTTATGAAAAAGACGAAAACAAAGCGTAAATCAGCGCTCACAGCCAAGGAATTTGATAAGAAATTTGATGATAATAAAGAGGATATTATCGAATACCTGGATCTTTCGCAGGCCAAACGTGGCGACATTGTTCCGACAAAACGTATCATAGTGGATTTTCCTGTTTGGATGATTGATCAATTGGACAGTGAGGCAAACAGGTTGGGGATCCCAAGGCAAGCTGTCATAAAAGTATTTGTTGATCTGGCACTGAAAAGCGAGAAGACTTTAAAAAAAGCATAGTGTACTGCCGAATATACGGATTGTTGAGCCGCCCCACCCCATAGCGTTCGGTCCGACGTATTCTGGGGTTTTAAATATTCGATTGATCATGAGAATACTTGATACTTATTTTATCAGAACACCATCGCAGTGAGTCAAATTTATTTTTTCTCAATACCCGGTACCGATGCTACTGCTTCCTTTTCTCTTCCGATCCTCCCTGGGATATCCTGTTCTTCGTTTCGCGCGCCTCCTGGAGCGAGGCGTTCAAGAGTTCTCCCAACTGGCCCGACCTGAACTGTTCCACCTCAAGATATTTTTCGCACCTCTCAATCAGCCTGTCCCACTCCTGTTTCTCATAAAGATATGCGATCGTCATCTGTACGGCCGACCTTCCCTGGTCGCTCTTTGGATACTTCAAGGCTATCCACTCAAAACGCGGCAGAGACGCATCATAATTCCCATATGCGTGATACATGTAGGCGGCATCATATTTTACCGACGCTATAATCTTGTCGTCAGGAAAGAGTTCGGCATAATGGTCTATCGAAGCTATGAGCCTCTGCTTGAGAGGAGGAAGCGGAATCGGCTGCACCGCCTTGCCGACCGGCGGGGTCGGCGGATATTTCTGAAGCTGATCCAGGCTGTTTATCGCTATAATGAGGTTATAGGCCGAATTCCTGAGCATGGATTCATCAGCAGGATTGTTTTTTACAATCGTCTCAAATTCATGTGCGGCCTTCTCATAGTCTTTTACCACGAAATAAATGGAGCCCATGTTGAACCTGATGTCGTTGATATTTTTGCTCGATGGAAAATTTGCTATAAAGGGGCGGTATATTTCCGCAGCCAGGAGGACTCCCGCCTCATCGTGCTTTTTCTGCGACTCCTGATGAATCGTTATTCCATATCGGTAAAGAGCCTCCTCGTAATGCCTTCTGGTCGAGTCCATCAGCTTTTCATTTTTTGAATGCCTCTTGTTCCATACGTTTTCAGATGATAAGAGCTGGCTGATCCCGATCAGGGATTTCACGCTTTCCCCCTTTTTTCCATCCCTGTAATACGCCTCAGCCATTTTAAAATGGATCTGCGGCGAACTTTCCCTCTGCGGGTCCTCCCTCAAAACCTGCCCGTATATTTTTACACTTTCATCATATTTTTTCGACTTGAAAAGAAGATCGCCCCTTCGCTCAAGACAGGTGTAAAATGCCTGATCGTTCTCTATCCTGTGGAAATAGGTGAATGCCTCACTCATCTCGCCGGTTTCCATCCATATGAGACCAAGATCGAAAATCGCCTCGTCCCTCAGGTCATAGCTCCTCGAGGATTTTGTATTTTCGAGCGTCTTGACCACGAGTTTCATCGCGGTTTTTGATTTTCCAAGCATGTCATTTTTGTCCGCTCCCTTCTGGTAACTTTTCTTTAAATAGGCCCATCCAAGCTTGTAAACGGCATAGGCATAAGCCGGCGATTCCCTGTACTTCATGGATTCCTTGAAATTTGTAACGGCTTTGTCCAAATTGCCACGATCCAGATAATAATTTCCAAGGGCGAGATACACCTCACCGATAAGCGGGGATTTGCTGTACTTGCGCAGAAACTGATTTGCATAGTATTCGGAATTTTCATTGCCCAGCCTGCATAAGGTTTTCAAAAGCTGATAGAGCATCATTTCGCTCTCTTTTTTGTTGACGTCATCCCTTACAAGATTGCGAAGGATGTCCAGCTTTTTATAAAGCACACCTTTCGACCCCTCGTAACTTAGGGTAGGCTCCTTCTGACCTGCCGGACTTTCCCTCCATTTTTCATAGGAAACAACGAACCTGCTGGCCTCCAGTCTATGCAGGTAGCTGAACTGCCTGCTGTAAAGGTTTACAAGCTCAAGGTATAGAACGCTGTTCTCGAATTTGGTGGTTCCCCCCTCCTCGAGTATTTTTGTAATCACGAAGATACGCTCCTGATTATCCAGATTCTCGCTGGTGAGCTTTTTATAGGAACGGCCGTATCCCAGGGGCAGCTGATAGCTCTCAAAATCCTCCTGGGTCGGAATTGCGTCCAGTGCATGATCCACGTCGTGCCTGATCATCACCTCGGGATTTTTTTCAAATACTTCGGAAACCTGTCTCTCATATTCCTCATTCTCACCTCGCGATGTCGTCAGGCACCGGGAAAGAAAAAGGGTGCAGAAAACAGCCATTCCGGGAACGATCAGATCGCTTATTTTTATTGCTCGTAACATCTCTTGTTTCTCCACATTTGATTTTTGTCATAATATAGAAAATGACCAGTTATGCTTTCGGGAGATTTCACATATAACATTAGCGGGTTATGCAAAAACTTTAGGCACATCGCCTGATATTTGGATATAACAAATTAATATATTTAAATAATT
>JADFZC010000186.1 GCA_015232735.1 Oligoflexales bacterium
GATAAGGAACGGCGATTGTGAAATGGCCATTGCAGGCGGTGTCAATGTGATATTGAGTCCCACATTATATATTTCCTTCAATAAGGCCGGAATGCTAAGTGAAGACGGCAGATGCAGGACATTTGACAAAGACGCCGGCGGATATGTAAGGGGAGAGGGGGTCGGAGCGGTTCTGCTGAAACCTCTGTCCAGGGCAAAGGATGATGGAGATCATATATACGGTCTTATTATCGGGACCTCTGTCAAACATGGAGGAAGAACAACCGCCCTGACCGCTCCAAATCCGAATATGCAGGCGGAACTGATCGTAAGCGCATGGAGCAAGGCGGGCGTCGATCCATCGAGCATAACCTATCTGGAGGCGCATGGCACAGGAACCCGGCTGGGAGATCCGATTGAAATAAATGGGATCAAAAAAGCATTCGAGCAAATGTACAAAAAGTCTGGCAAAGAGATGCCGAAAATCCCACATTGTGCCGTAGGTTCGGTGAAAACGAATATAGGACACCTTGAAACAGCTGCGGGAATAGCCGGGCTGTTCAAGCTGCTTTTGTCCATGAAATATAAAAAGATTCCGGGAAATCTCCACTTCATGGAGTTGAATCCGGAAATCAAACTGGATGGAAGCCCTGTTTACCTGGCGATTGGCACAAAAGCATGGGAGAAGAATGTCGACGAGTCAGGAAACAGGGTTCCAAGAAGGGCCGGGATAAGCTCCTTCGGATTCGGCGGTGCATATGCCCATGTTGCGGTGGAAGAGTACGAGGAGGAAAAGCCTTGCAGCGATAATGAAATAAAAACCCCGCAAATTGTTGTGTTAAGCGCAAAAAGCGAGGATAGACTCAAAGAGTACGCCAAAAATATTCTGGAATTTCTTGGCTCTCCTGTTAAAGAGGCTGATGGTGAAAGCCCGTCCGGCACAAACGGGGATTTGGAACTAAGAGTGAAAAAGGAAATTGGGGGAATCATATCCAGGCTGATTCACATCAATCATCATAACATCGATGCATCGGAAGATTTTATGGAGTATGGAGCCGATCATGTTGTTATGAGCAGGCTTATGAATGAAATAAACGACAGGTATAATATTGAGATAGGTCTGTCTGTTATCAGGGAAAATTCAAGCATAGAAAAACTGTCCTCTCATTTGATCTGTCATTATAAAGATCATTTGATGCCGAACTTGTGCGATAGATGCTTAGAGAGAAAAGGGACCTATTACTCCGGAAATCTCATGGATCTGGCTTATACCCTGGATGTGAGCCGCAGCGGCATGGAGGAGAGGCTTGCGATAATTGCCGATACAATCGATGATCTGAAAGTGAAACTTGAAAAATTTGTCACTGGTGAGAAAGAGATAGGCATTTTCACCGGGAATTCAAAAAAGGGAAAAGACATATCAAATGAACTCATAAGCGGACGTGCTGGCAGGGAATACATGAAAATAGTCCTTGAAGACCGGGATCATTCAAAACTGGCACAGTTATGGGTATCCGGCATCGATATGGATTGGAAACAGTTGTATGAAGGGAAAGATTCAAAGAGGGTATCTCTTCCAACGTATCCGTTTGCCCGTGAATCCTGCTGGATAAAATTTTGCAAAAAAGAGGAAAAGCGAAGAAATAAAAAGCATGTCCCAGGAGATCCGACGATAAGAAGGGTGTTTAAGAAAAAGGTTTGGATGAAAACAGATATCGGTCTTATGCCGTCTGATTTGTCAATCAACAAAGTTGCAGTTTTGGTAAATAATAAGACAAAGGAAACTGCGAAGGGAATCTTTGATAGCACCGATGTTGAAAAGCTTATTATCATGGATAGTGAATTCAGTAAGGCGGAAGTGCCGGATGGCGTTGAAGCCATTGTGGATCTCTCCGATTTGACCGAAGATGGAATGGAAACAAATAAAGACTATCTTGACAAAATTCAGCTGCTTCAAAAAATTGTTAAAAACAGAACGAAAGGAAGGGCTATTTTGATTCACCTTACAAGGTGTCTTCAGCCATTCATGGTGGATTCAATGTCCCTTTCGGGGGCGAAGACAGCCGGATTTTTCAAGATGCTTCATGCCGAATACGGAAAAATTATTTCAAAGACAGTGGATGTTGATTCATTGGATGGGCTTGAAAAGATCATTTTATCAGAGCTTATGAACAACGATAAAAACAGCGAAATCTGCTATCGCGATGGATGTCGATATGTTTCAGTCCTGAATGAAATAAATGAATGTGACTTGACTGTGCGGAAGGATCTGATCATTCATCCGAACAAAGTATATGTTGTAACGGGTGGCACCCGGGGCATCGGATCGCAAATTGCAGGATATCTTGTTTCAAAAGGCGCACGAAAGCTTGTACTCATGGGACTTAAGGAATTTCCACGGAGGGATCTATGGGATTCGATAATATCGGACAGGCAGTTAGATCCGGAAGTGGTAAATAAAATACATGAAATCAAAGCGTTAGAGAGTAGAGGTGCAAAAGTCATCGTATATTCAGGTCCTCTCGTAAAATCTGAAGATCTGGACTCTTTTTTCAATGAGATAAGAAGAAATCTTGGAGAGATTGCCGGAATCATCCATTGTGCCGGCGTGGCAAGCCATAAAAACCCCGCATTCATCAATAAGGAGCGTTCTGAAATAGAGATGGTTTTTGAACCGAAGGTGGAAGGGCTGAGGACTCTGCACATGGTATTTTCAAAGGATAATTTGGACTTCTTCATCCTCTTTTCATCCGTGTCGTCGCTCATTTGCGATCTTGCCATTGGCCTCAGCGATTATGCAGCTGCAAATGGATTTATGGATCACTTTGCCGCATATCAATTCAGCAAGGGCAACAAATACTATAAAGCTGTCAACTGGCCAAGCTGGAAAGAGGTGGGTATGGGAGAAGCTGTCAGCACCAGATACAGGCAAATGGGGCTTGCTTCGCTGACCACACGTCAAGGTCTTGAACTCTTTGATGCTGTTATGCGAATGAAGGACACATATGAAATTTTTCCATGCTTCATTGAAAAATATGAAAAGAAAAAAGATGTCAGAATGGAAACATGTGCTGGAAAAAAACCTGCAAAGACTGACGGGAAAACAGCCGAGGACACATCGATATGGCTTAAAGAGCTATTTTCCAGGGAACTCAGGATAGACGCCGGCAAACTGGACGAAAACACTCCCTTTGGAGATTTCGGGGTGGACTCGATCCTGATAGCCTCTCTGATAAAAAGAATAGAGGAAAAAGCCGGGATAACCATGGAACCTTCAGTAATACTCGAATACCCAACCCTGCACAGGCTGGGTGCATATATTAATAAAAATTACTCATTCAGTCCTGCCGAGGACGAAGATGTATCTGATCTGGATGATAAATCGATAAGTGACGATGCCGATGATAGTGAATATTCTAAAAAAGAGCCCGAAACAGGATCATATTCGATCGGATATGGACATTTCAGGTCAGACCGGAAAATTGCGGTCATAGGGATGGCATGCAATTTTCCCGGTGCAAAAAACAAGGAAGAATTCTGGAACAATCTTAAAAATGGGAAGAGCAGTATCATGGAGATTCCCAAATCCAGGTGGGATATCAAAAAATATTATTCGAATGAATATTGTAAGGGAAAAAGCATCAGCAAGTGGGGAGGCTTCATTGAAGACATCGAGTATTTTGATCCGGCATATTTCAATTTCACCGAACAGGAAGCCGGGCACATTGATCCGCTTGTGAGGCAGTTTATGGAAATCAGTGTGAATACACTCAAGGACGCAGGTTATGAGAAAAATGAAATATGGGGCAGAAAAGTAGGGGTGTTTGTAGGCTCAAGGGTGTCAAACTATGCTGCAAAGATAAGGGAACCGATCAAAACCAGCGTAATAGGCCTTGGTCAGAATTTCATTGCCGCTCACATTTCTCATTTTTTCAATTTGAAGGGACCGGCCATTGTTGTTGATACGGCATGCTCATCGTCACTTTCAAGCATACATCTGGCCTGCCAGAGCCTCACAATGAATGAGAGTGAGATGGCTATAGCAGGAGGAGTCGATATTCTGCTGGATGAAAAACCGTATCTCATGCTTAGCGAGGGAAGAGCGCTCTCTCCGGACGGAAAATGTCATACCTTTGATGAAAAGGCGAATGGCTTTGTTCCCGGTGAGGGGGCTGGTGCCGTTCTTTTAAAAACACTGGAAAAGGCGCTGGAGGACAAGGATCGCATATATGCGGTCATTGACGCGACAGCCGTTAACAATGACGGCCACACAATGGGCGTTACCACTCCCAATCCTGAGGCTCAGAAAGAGGTGATCAAAGAGGCCTTTTCAAAGGCGGAACTTAGGGCCGATTCCATCGGTTACATTGAAGCGCATGGAACTGGAACGATGATCGGAGACCCTATTGAGCTGAAGGCGCTTACAAGCGTGTTCCGCGAGATGACGGGTGAAAGGCAGTTTTGTGCTGTAGGGAGTGTCAAAACAAATATCGGTCATCTCCTCAGCGCAGCCGGCATAGCCGGATTTATTAAAATACTGTTGTCTATCGAAAATGGACAGATTCCGCCAACGCTGAACTGCGAAAAGGCCAATCCGCGTTTTGAATTTTCCGAATCACCGTTTTATCCCAACACATCTTTGAAAAACTGGGAACCCAAAAATGCGCTGAGGAGGGCTGGAATAAGCTCGTTCGGTTTTGGAGGTACGAACGCGCATATCATTGTGAGTGAGTTCCGTGCTGATGAGGATAGAGGCGGCCCAGTGAAGAGAGTCTCAAAGGGGTATGAAGTCTTCAATAAGAAAAGGTATTGGATTGATGCGGATATTAGCGATCAGACCAATGGAGCGGAAAAAGAGTGGACAAAAACAGGTTCGAATTTTGAAGATCAGAAAATGTTTGCGTTTGAACTGCAAGATGAAAATTAGAAATTATGATTTTTGAATGCCAGGGATTCAGGAGAAAGCAATGGTAAAAAGCAGTCGATTCAAGTTTAGCACGATCTTGAAAAATGATGATTACATTGTCAGAGATCACAGGGTCCACGGGACCCGGATAATGCCAGGGGTGACCTTTCTAGATTTTGTTTTCAAGGCTATGAGTGCGAAACAAATGGAAACCGGAAAAGTTGAACTTAAAAATATTGTATTCAAGGAGCCCATATTTACCACAGATGACTTTGACAAGAGAATTGAAATTGCCATCGAGCGGGATGGCTATACTGGCAAGGCAAGAGGCTCAAGTTATAAGGTGAAAAACGGTGCCATACTCGATTATGAGGAAAAGATCAACTTTGAATGTGAAATCAGGTTTGATGCAGAACCTCTCAGGAAAACACTGGATATGGAGAGGTTTTTGAAAAGTGCAAAGAATAGAATGGAAATGGATGAGGCTTATTCATATGCACGAAGCATTGACATAAACCACTATGTTTTCATGAAGGGACTTGGAGAGATATATGCTGGCGATGAATATGTGCTTGCGAAACTGCATTTAAGCGACCTTTCCAGGGAATATCTCGGAAGCTTCTATATGCATCCCGCTTTTCTGGATGCATCGACAATAGTTCCCGGGATTTTAATGCCGAAAAGTGACATGACTGGAGATATAAAGCCTGCAATACCGATATATATCGAATCTTTCAGATCGTCCAGGGGACTCGGGGACAGGTGCTATGTCTATATAGAAAAAGGAAGCATTGCATCTTC
>JADFZC010000187.1 GCA_015232735.1 Oligoflexales bacterium
CAATGTCGTCTGCTATGCCGTCTGCTATGTTAACAAAAAGACCTGTTTTTTCAGGATATATTCTTGTTTTGACTGAGAACCCCTTCTCCGGGAAAAGGAGTCTGCCCTCTTCCTGGTCGGTTGAAAATACATTGGAATTATATATGGCTCTTGTTATTGCGTTGGCATGGTCGAAAGATCCATAACCTGCTCCAAGAAATACATTTATCTTTGTACTTGCGATTTCAGCCACAAATTTCTTGAAAAGTTCATCACTGACCCTGATGTCGAATGGATCTGCCTCAGAGCCCGAAAGTACCCAGACCTGGTCATACTCTGATAGGGACTTTTTATCGTAAAAGCTTACCCTCGTATGATTTCTGAGCATATGATGGTATTCCAGAATAACAGGCTGGTTTTTGCATGAAAGAGCCATTTTTCCCAGAATTTTTTCAAACGACTGGCCACCGTCTCCTCCCCACCATCCTGACTTAAGGTCGATGATAAGAATGGATTGCTTGTCTGTACAGTCCTGCGGGGCTCCGCCCGGTGTTGAAGATGGTCCGACACCGGTATCGAAGAAATTGGAAACAACAGGTTTTCCCGGACCGGGTTCGCTTGTATCCACGATGTTGTTCGGATTTGGATTTGGATTGTTTGGTCCTGTGTTATTGTTGTTTATGTTGTTGCCGGAATATTGTGATATCGGGTTTCCCGTACTGTCATAGATGGAAATCGGTTTGCCTGATGAATCATAGACCGGATTGTAATTGCTGACAGGCCTTCCCTCGCTGTCAAAAACGTTGACAGGCTTTCCTGCTCCGTCGAAAACGTCCTTTCTGTTGCCGTTTGCGTCGTAAACGCCTGACTTCATTATAACATTGGATGGATTTATCGGGTTTTGCGAACTGTCGAAAATCTGAATCGGATTTCCTGCGGCATCTTTAAATTGTGTTCCATCTTTTCTGATTTTTGAAGAGTCCAGAGGTTTTCCCTGGGAATCGAAAATATCTATGGGTTTTCCGGTGGCGCTGTCGTAAATTTTATTGTCTCCATAAGTGCCGGAGGCATCATAAACGTTTATGGGATTTCCGTTTTTATCATAGATCTGAGTGACCTTGTTTCCATCGGCATCATAGACGTCAAGGGGTTTAAGGGGATTTTTCGCTGAATCGTCATAAACATCCTTGGGATAGATTCGTGTACCCTCGCTGTCGTAGATGTATTCCCTGTCTGTCTTTGATTCACTTGACTGGACGGCTGGATCAGCCTTGGATTTTGATTTTGACGTAAAACCGGCTTTTTCGGTGCAGGCCGTAAAACTCAACAAAGAAGCCGCCAATGTCAGAAACAGGTAGGAAAATCGGTGTTTGTTTATTGTTCCCATATAACATCTCTCCTGATGTTTTGATAACAGATTTTTGAAAGTGATAAACACTTGCCTTAAGTCCGCCAGATACATCTACCAGCGAAAAATATATGTGATTTAAAATGCGCACACTGCTGGCTTGTTTTAATGATGCAAAAATGGTTCCAGTGAAAATGAATGAGAAAACGATGAAATAATGAATAGTTATAATCACAATAACAGATCTGTTTCTGTCAAAATGTCAATCACTGTAAATTATCTTGACGTGGCCTTGCCCGATGTGAAAGCCGGATAACCTGCACTGCCACGGAGCTTCCAAATTTCAATGTTTTCATTGCCATCCCTTGCCCTGAAGGGTTTTGAATTTTTTTTTCGAGATGTCCGCAATATTTTTTCTGATAGGGTATCTCTTATCTAAAGACGCTTTTCGTTCTGGGCAAGGTATCATCTTAACCAAAAACACCCAAGGTCAGTGTTCGGAGATCTGTATGAAGATTGGGCTTATTGAATATCTGATTATCGGAATATATTTTCTGTTCGTTATCGGGATTGGATTTGTGCTGAAAAAGGGTGTCAGGAGCAGTTCGGACTTTTTAATGTCAGGGCGCTCTGTTCCCCTCTGGATCACAAGTCTTGCCTTTATATCTGCAAATCTTGGCGCTCAGGAAGTCATTGGCATGTGTGCGTCAGGTGCCAAATACGGAATTATGACCAGCCATTTTTATTGGCTGGGAGCCATTCCGGCTATGATTTTTCTGGGACTCTTTATGATGCCGTTTTATTATGGCAGCAGGGCGAGATCGGTCCCGGAGTATCTTGTCCTTCGTTTCGACGAGAAGACACGCGGTTTCAACGCGCTTTCTTTTGCGGCCATGACAATATTTTCGTCCGGGATTTCCCTTTATGCTCTGGCAATCCTTTTACAGGTGCTTTTAGGATGGAGTTTTAATGTTTCGGTCCTTCTTTCCGCCGGTATTGTGATGGTTTACACATGGCTTGGCGGACTTCGAAGCGCGCTTTACAATGAGGTGCTGCAGTTCTTCCTGATTGTCCTTGGAATAGCGCCCTTGGTCTATCTCGGGTTAAATCAGATAGGCGGCTGGGAAGGGATTAAACTTAATCTGCCTGACGTGATGACTTCAACGTGGCGCTACATGGGATCTGCAAAGGACAACCCTATGGGGGTGGATTTATGGAGCATGGCAATGGGGCTTGGATTTGTGCTCTCATTTGGATACTGGTGCACCGATTTTCTTGTCGTTCAAAGAGCCATGGTCGCAAAAAACATGTCTGCTGCACAACGGACCCCGATTATCGCAGCAATACCAAAAATGCTTATTCCTTTCATTGTGATTCTGCCTGGACTTATTGCGGTGGCCCTGATGAAGGCTGGAAACGGGTTTCAGATTCCGCTTAAAGCCGACGGCAGGTTTGATTATGACATGATAATGCCTACAATGCTTGTCACATATTATCCAACTGGTCTTCTTGGGGTCGGACTTACAGCGCTGATAGCGTCGTTCATGTCAGGGATGGCCGGTAATGTCACGGCGTTCAACACTGTCTGGACATATGACATTTATCAGGCGTATATTAATAAAAAAGCTTCAGACAGGCACTATCTCACCGTCGGAAAGCTGACGACGATAGTCGGCATTCTGGCTTCTATCGCTACTGCATATCTGGCCAGGACATTCAATAATATTATGGATTTTCTTCAACTGGTTTTTGGCTTTGTCAATGCGCCTCTCTTTGCGACCTTCCTTCTCGGAATGTTCTGGAAGAGAGCGACGGGTCATGGAGCTTTCTTCGGGCTTTTGTTTGGGACGCTGGCAGCTGCTGTCACGCATGGAATGACTTTGGCGGAAGGCAGGGGCGCCTGGCTTGCAAGTATGCCGGTTCATGAGTTCAATTCCGGGATGGGACAGGCCTTTGCATGCGCAATTTCCGCATGGACTGTCTGTTTTTTTGTTACGGTGCTTGTCAGTCTTTTTACAAAGCCCAAAAGCGACAGGGAGATGGCGGGTCTTGTTTACAGTTTAACCAAAAAACCTGAAAAAAATGATGTTTCGTGGTTTTTAAGACCTTGGCCGATTGCCATTGCTGTAGGATGTGCAACGCTGATCATCAATTTTGTCTTGAGGTAGGAATATGCTAATAAAATTTCTTGAAGATCTTCGTTTTGTAATTGGAGCGTTCTTTGCTCTTATTGGAATTATACTTGTCACAATAGGATACGTGGATCCGGCAAGCATAGTGGTAGGGCAGAATATGAATCTCATTTCCGGATGGACAATGATAGCTTTTTCTCTGTTCATGTTCGGGCTTGTTTCGTTGAATCCTGACGTTGAGAAGTAAAGTCTGTACTGAAAAATCCAATGTCATACAGCTTCTTGCATATCATACATCCTCGATAGGCAACGGAACAAAATACGGTTCCCTCCAATATTTCCTTAAGTTTTTCTCGGCAGCCTGCAGTCAGTCTGTCACTGTAATTTTGCACGGTAGTTATGATGCCGCACTGACGGATACTTTGGAGCATCTTACGTTCATATAGGAAATTTTCCATGGTTTTTTCGCTGAAACCGCCAATGTCACAAAGATCAAATCTTGTGTCGTCTTTAAATGGAAGGCAGTAATGCCATCTGTCATCGATGAATGGGGAGGCGCCGCAATGGTTAAAGAGCGACAGCCGATCCATGATTGTGCTGTTCTTCATTGAAAAAAATTCAGTCTGGGATATCTTCAATTTGCCGCATACATCGTTCATAAAATATGGCAAAAAAGAACCAAGGGAATTTTTATCGGTGCCGGAAAGGCTCAAAGAAGGGCACTCGTCAGTCATATCCTCGGCCCCTCCCATGGGAGCAAGAGGTGTAACTCTTTGAAATATTTTTGGATACTTTTTTCGAATGCGATCCGATATGTCATCATTTTTTGAAAGGGTGACAAGAATGATAGGCGTTATTTTTATTTCAGGATCATCTGCAAGTTCGATCAGATTGTTTAGCGCTTTGCACCCTTCTGATTCGCTGAAGTTTTCCTGATAGCCGGCGATACTTATTCCCAGGACAATTTTTTTTGACAGGGAGTTCGACAGCTTTTTCAAGGAGGTTCTTGCAAAGGACAGGTTTTCAAATACCTTTCCGTTTGAAGGCATTACGATCGTTTCAACTTTATCAAGACCGTCCAGGGCGACCAGTATGTCGGTATAATCCCTTTCCGCGTCCTTCCAAATTGTGGGCTCACCTCCTGTTACGAATTGATTTGCTATCGTTCTGGTACTGGAAATGGTGCGAAGGTCTTCAAGATATAGTGAGAAGGTCTTCCAGCTTGTCTTTTGATCGGAACGATTTGCATCACGAAGACAGGCACTGCACTGCTTGTTGCATGCGCTTGTCAATTGGATTGCGGGGTAAAATTTTTCTTTGGAGGTCATTGTACCATCCTTTAGATAAGGGTTATCCTATTTTTGATCCTCTCCCGTTTGGCAGTCCTTTCAGATAGGAATCAGGAGGCAGATAGGCATCAAACACCGAAGCCGCGATCCTTACGAGAAATCTGCCAAGAAGCCCTGTAAGTGTGATTTTTTCGGCTTCTGTCCTGGCGATGCCAAGAGGTTCCAGAATTTTGATCCGTTCCAGCTCATCTTTAAAATACCCCTGAAAATCTATTTCAAATTTTTCAGAAATGTCTTTCATGTCCACAATGCCATGACAATAAAGCCTGTTCATTACTTCTTTTCTGACAAGGTCGTCTTTACTCAGATTCATTCCCTTTGCCGTCGCAAATCCGTTTTCCAGTTTTTTCAGCCAGCACTGCGTGTCTTTGTCATTTTGCGCATAGGAATCGGCAAGTATCGAGATAGCGGATGGACCGACTCCAAGAACACAAAGGTTTCCCGAAGTGGTCATTCCCTGGAATGTTCTCACAAGATTACAGGTATCTTTTGACGTTTTTAATGGATCGTGATCTTTTGCGAAGTGATCGAGTCCAATAAACTCATAACCATGATTTTGAAAGGTGTCGGCGGCCATCTCCATGAAAGACAATGTAAGATCGCCTTCGGGCAGGTCTGTTTTTGAAAATGCCTTCTGGCAATGGAAAATTTCAGGAATTACGGCCAGCCTGTAAAAAGCGATTCTGTCAGGGTCAAGTGTGACAACCTGCGAGAGGGTTTTTTCCATGGAACTAACTGTTTGATAGGGAAGTCCATAAATCAGGTCAAAATTGATTGAGCGAAAGCCGGCATTTCTGGCTTTTTCCATTACCTTTTCAACCATCTCAAAAGGCTGAATTCTGTTTACAGCCTTCTGGACTCTTT
>JADFZC010000188.1 GCA_015232735.1 Oligoflexales bacterium
TCAATGCTCCTCGTTGCTGAAAAGGGTGTGAGCGCGTCATTAAATTTTATAGTCCTGGGAGTAATAACCAGCGAAGACAAGTCCGGGGGAGTCGCCCTGGTAAAAAATAAGGCCACTGGAAAGGTTTCTGCACATAAGGTAGGAAAATATATAGACAAACAGACTCTGCTGCAAAAGGTCAGCCGCAGACATGTAACAATCCTTGTGGATGGCACTCAAGCCTATCGTCTTGAAGTAGGGGCCGAAGTCCCCGTATCCATTTCACCAAACAGCTCACAGGGCGCTCCTTCCATAGCTGGCACAGGCGTGGTGAAAGAAGATGGATTTGAAAGAGTCGGAGGCAACGTAAAGGTGACAACTTCTTATAAAGATAGTCTAATAAACGATAAACTGAGTCAGGTCCTGATGCAGGCCGCCACCGAGCCATTTGTAAAAGACGGCAAGATAATCGGCTTCAGTCTCTGGGACATCGAAAAAAACAGTATTTTTGAAAAGATGGGACTTATCAACGGCGACGTTGTAACTCATATCAACAACCAACCCCTTAACGATGCCGGAATAGCCATCCGGACACTCAACCAATTGAAAAATACTACAAATGCTGTTATTACCTATATTCGAGGCGGCAAAGAGCAAACCCTGAATGTCGAAGTTCAGTAACAATCATCTCTCTCATCAGGTTAGGATTATCTAATGGCATTTAAATTAGTTTCGCTTGTTTCAGCAGTTACTTTTCTCATCTCTTTCAAAATAAACGCAACAGAGGATCAGTCTCTTAAAGAGACCCATAAGAGCATACTTAAATCCCAGGAACATCTGACTGTTCAGTTCGATCAAAAAATTTACAGAAAAATGCGCAACAAAATTACTCAGAGAACTGGGATTGCTTCATTTTCAAAACCGAATATGTTCCTTTGGACCTTTGACGACAAGAAAAATCAGGAGAAATATTATTTCAATGGAACAACCTTGTCACATTTTCAGACTTCAGATCAATCAGTTACACATTACAGCACAAAAAACAGCTTCGCAAAAGAACTGCAGGACGTTGTCGACCTTGTTCTTGATACTGAGAAGCTTTTCACCAGATATAGCCCTAAGATCATTGAATCTCAAAAGGATTTTTCCCGTATAAACCTGATACCGACAAGCAAAAATCCAACGGACGTTTCAAAAATCGAGGTTAAGATCCTTACAACGAAAAGCTTTATTGAGGAAATCAACGTCGAATATCAGGACGGCAACTATACTTACTTCACCTTTAAGAATCCGAACAATAAACCGATTGATCCCAAGACTTTTGTCTATTCAAAGCCACAGGGTGCGACTAATGTAAAAGAAAAGGTTTTTAATTAGTCTGCTGGCGCTTCAGCGCCAGCAGACGTATCCTGACGAGCGCAGCGAGTATAGGATCTGCCACGGATCAACTTCAACCGTTATTCCCTTGCGCCAGCAGACGTATCCTGACGAGCGCAGCGAGTATAGGATCTGCCACGAGGTTTCAACTGAATCTATATATGGACTTATATCTTCCTCAATAAACAAATACATTTTTGAATAATTTTCTATCATATTGTCACAAATAAAATCAGTATTTACATAACATTCTAAATAAACAGTCTACTTGGCTGTAAAGTTTTTTGTCGTTAATTCCGAATAGGAAATTGTCAGTTGAAAAAAGGTGAAATTAACAAACCTTAGGCGGAGGAAAAAAAATGACTGATGATTTAGTTCGTTGGGAAGATTTTGACAAAATGCACGTTATCAGGAAATTAAAATCCATCATAGGAAAGTGGTGGAATGTCCAAATAAATTTCACCGATAAAAAGGGGTTTTTAAGAGGCGTGCCCGAAGGCAGATTTTTCAATCCGCTGAATCCTATCTGCAAAGCGATTGTTGCAGACGATAAAGGGTTTGCCAAGAGAGTCGGCACAGCTAGAAAAACCACTGTTGAGTCGATGAACTCCAAAAAACCGCTTCTTACGCGAAGCCATGAGGGTTTTTCAGTCATTTCCGTTCCCATCCACGTTAAAAATGAATTCATAGGTACCGTTTTTGGTGACGGATTTATTGTTGCGAACACTGCTATTGAACAAAAATCGCTTATCTCATCTTATCTTGAAAGAAATTTTCCAGATAGAAAAGATTTGATAGACCAGCTTGACCAGATACCGGCACTGTCCGAAAAAGAGATAGGATATTTAACAGAACTTATTACACTCGTTGTAGATGAAATCCTTTTGGTTCACAGGACACTTGATGACTCCAATTCGAAGCTGCAGGAACTGTCGAAAGAACTGGACAAGCGATATGGATTCGATCAAATGATAGGGAAATCACGTCCGATGCAGGATCTCTACAGAATACTCGACAGAGTCTGCGATTCCGGCACAACGGTACTCATTCAAGGCGAAAATGGAACCGGCAAGGAATTGATCGCAAAAGCCCTCCATTATAATTCAAAAAGGAAAAACAGGAAATTTCTTGTTGTCAACTGCGGTGCCTTCAATGAAAACCTGCTTGAATCGGAACTTTTTGGTCATGTAAAGGGTTCCTTCACTGGTGCAATCAAGGATAAAAAAGGACTTTTTGAAGCAGCGAACGGAGGAACTCTTTTCCTTGATGAAGTCGGTGATACATCTCCTCAAATGCAGGTAAAACTACTCAGGGTTTTGCAGGAAGGGACATTTACCCCCGTTGGCAGTACCGAGGTAAAAACATCGGATGTCAGGGTCATTGCCGCAACCAATAAGGATCTTGTGGCACTTGTAAAAGAAGGGATGTTCAGAGAAGATCTTTATTACAGGCTCAATGTAATCAATATTCATGTTCCATCACTAAAAGAAAAGAAAGATGACATTCCCATCCTTGTGGACCATTTTTTAAAGAAATATGCAAAATCAGCCGGAATCCCGCCCAAAAAACTGTCAAAATCATGCCTTGAAAAGCTTATGAATCATGAATGGCCAGGCAATATAAGAGAGTTGGAAAATGAAATTGAGCGCCTGTGCGTTCTTGCAGGCGATGATGAAGAAGTCTCCGATATCCATCTTTCTCCCAGAATCAGGGAAAGGGGCGACAGCCAGTTCCCTGGCTTGAGAGTAAACGGCAGTTTGAAGGATGCCCTCGAGGAACTTGAAAAACAGATGATTCTGGAAGGACTTGACCGATGCGGCTGGAACAAATCCAAGCTGGCCAAGGAACTTGGCATTAGCCGTGCCGGCCTGATCACCAAAGTTTCGAAATATGAACTTGAGAAAAGAAAATCAAGTTAGTCCGTGGCGCTAATGCACCACGGACCAAACTCAGAAAATCCTCTGGAGTTTTTGCACAATGAAGGATGCACCGCAAATGAATAGAATTGAGAAATTGGAATACTCTTTATTGGAGCTAGGGGCACAAATGTATGAATTAAAGCAAAAATTCACCAGCTTGAAAGAGATTCAGGACAATCAGGCGATTATCCTCAACAATCTAAAGAAAATTCTGGATGAAAAACATGTGATCAGTCAGGAGGATTTTGAAGCCGCCCTTGAGCTTAGCGATTTGCAGAATGCAGAAAAAGACATTTTCGAAATGGAAGGAAATGATGAGCCTCTTCCCACACCGCGCCCCAACAAAAGAGGGTTCCACTAGTACCTCGTCAACTAAGTTTTTCCATTACAATCAGTTCTTTTTCCACTTCATCAAGTATCCGGTCATTGGAATATTGAGAGTATTCATCATAAAAGGAAGAAACCTCCAATGCGACCTCCTCAGGATTGTCTCCATAAATCCCCGATATATGAAAACATTGCAGTTTCTTTACACAAAGGAGCGCCCCTATCAGTGCACACTGCCTGGTTGTCAGATGCTTCTTTTCGAATGCCCTGAGCCTGTCAGAGTCCCTGAAAGAGGACTCGCAAAAAAGAAGCTCGCTTCCAAACATCAACTTCCTGATCTTTTCAATATTGCTGCGGCTAAATACGAAATCTGTCAGATATGACAGCGAAAAAGGCGCAAGTTCGGTGAGAATCTTATCGGAAAGCTCCTTTACACTCCATCTTTCATCATCGATCTCTATCATTTTATCGATGTTATTTGAACACTTTGCCTTCTGGAGGCTTTTTATCCATGGTCCTGGCTTCCAGCCGTTTTCAGATATGGCATCCACATTGACCTGATACCTTTTTGGAGATTTCAAATGGTAGCCCAAAGAATCCGTCCTGTGATCGAGGACGACAGGCTGTACGGAAATATCCTCAAGAATAATATCCGCACATACACTTCCGCCTGCAGGGGGCTGAGCTATTTCTGGGTCAAAAATCGGATCAAAAAAGTTGTCGTTGGTTATCATTGCGGTGAGAACTCTGCCGTCACCGTGAACTTCCCTTGCAAGAAATTTTATCTGCGAAGGTTCCAGCAGATTCCATGTATATGACTTCATCCTGGATTCCAGATTTTTTATAAAACCCCTGGGGCCTGTGAAAGCAATAAGGCGGCCATGGGGAATATTCACACGCAAAAATCTGTCGAAGCCGATAAAGTGGTCAATATGGGTATGGCTTATATAAACGTCCCTGACTTTTAAAAGCTCCTTGTTTGAAATCCTGTCCAGAACTCCTAGATCAAAAAGCATCGACCTGCCGTATGTCGGCAGAAAAAAATATACCGCCGGATCACCGGAAAGTCCGTTGATAAGCTTATATTCATATTGAAATACCCCTCTTGACACTTAATATATCTCCGGTCTCCTGTTTTTAAGAACAGGCAGCCTGCTTCTTACCTTGCTAATCTCATCCCTGTCAAGAGTAGCAATGGCGTACCCCTCCTCGTCCAAAGCATTGTCAAGGACAGTTCCCCATGGATCCACCACCATGGAATGGCCAAAGGAAACCTTGTGTTCATAGTGGAATCCATACTGATTTGCAGCAAATACATAGCACTGATTTTCTATGGCACGGGCCTTTAAAAGAAGTTCCCAGTGAAACGCTCCGGTCTCTTTTGTAAAAGCTGCCGGCAGCACGATAACATCAAGCGGTCCATCCTTGTTTAATTTTGCATAATACTCTGGGAAACGTAGATCATAACAGATCGACAGGCCGACCCTGAATCCCTCCAGATCTATCGCGACAGCCCTGTCTCCAGGTATGAACCCATCCCCTTCAGCATAAAGCGGCTGGCCGTTTTCATCAAACAGATTGAAAAGGTGGGTTTTCCTGTATTTTCCTGCCAATTGTCCCATTCTGTCAAACACATAAAGAGTGTTATAGACTCTTCGCTCTCCCCTGCCGTTATACAATATTTCATGGGGCAGTCCCGAAGGCGGGCGCTCAGGAATGGACCCCGCAAAAAGACATATCGATAACTCCTTTGCCAACGCGCTCAATCCTTGAAAAATTGGCCCGGATCCCTCCTCATCAGAAAGCCCGTAGAGTTGACCATAGGCGCCAAAGTATGTGAACAATTCTGGCAGCAAAATCCAGTTGGCACCGCTTTTCTTCGCCTTGTAAACGAGAGAAAAGGCCTTATCCAGATTCTTTTCCCAATCGCTGGTACTGCACATGTTGATGGAGGCCAATATCAAATTATCGGTGTTTGTTGTCATGATTCAGTCCTAACATTCAATGATATTTAGTCGCTGGCGCGAAATGCGCCAGCGACGTGCCCTGACGAGCGCAGCGAGTA
>JADFZC010000189.1 GCA_015232735.1 Oligoflexales bacterium
TGATACTAAATCCTTGACTGTCAAGGGGGCGTCATCTTGAGCGTAGCGAAAGATCCCAATAACCAGAAGAGATACTTCACTTCATTCAGCATGACGCCGGAAGCCTCTGATGCTTTGATCTAATTGTTGGAGGGAATATTAAATTATTCTCCGTATCATTTTGTCCATTAAATATTTTTCATACAATATCTGTAATTAAGGCCAAAACTATGTCTGATTCAAAACCGCTCCTGGTGATTATTACGGGGTTGTCCGGTGCAGGCAAATCGATAGCTATAAAGGCTCTGGAGGATCTTTCTTTTGCGTGTATAGATAACCTTCCGATTGAGCTTTTGGACCATGCAGTAAAGTTTTTTGCAGAGAGCGGGGGAAACGGCAGAAAATTCGCTCTTGGACTCGATATGCGTGATCCCGATTCAGTGAAAAAGTTTGCAGAAGTGAGAGACAAGCTCTCTGAGAAGATCAGGGTTGACGTTGTTTTTCTTACCTGTGAAGAGGAGATTGTTATAAGACGCTACAGCATGACAAGGAGGAAGCATCCGCTTCTCGATCAGGGCGGAGAACTGATATCCGCAATAAGAAGGGAGGCGAAGCAGCTCTCACCTATTGAGGCTCTGGCAGATCATAGAATCGATACATCTACTTTTACCCCCCACTACCTTTCACGGGTAATTGAAAGCCGGTATTCTGCCGAGGTTGAGGGAAGGTCGCTTCATGTAACATTTGTAAGTTTTGGTTTCAAGCATGGGATACTGAAGCCGGCAGATTCGATATTTGATGTCCGCTTCCTTGTAAATCCTTTTTTTAAGGAAGAACTTTCGGAAAAAACAGGACTTGATCCGGAGATACAGGAATTTATCAAAGCCGATGCCAATACGGAAATCTTTTTGGAGCATCTTGTAAATCTGCATAAATTTTTGTTGCCTAACTACCACATGGAGGGAAAGCATTATTTCAGGATCGGAATAGGTTGCACCGGAGGACGTCATAGAAGTGTTTTTATCGCAGAGGAACTGGCGCACAGGATAGCGGCGGAGAAGATAAAAAATGTGCTTGTCAGTGTTTCTCACAGGGACTTAAATTGTTGATCGGGATTAAAGAATGGAAGAAAAACAAAAAATTGATACTCCTGATTGGGTAAAAAATGCCATTTTTTATCAAATATTTCCAGACAGGTTTGCTAGAAGCGTGGAAAATGAAAATAATTTTCCCGCATTGAAATTTGAAAAATGGCATGATCCCCCAACCTCTCACGGTTATAAGGGGGGAAATCTGTGGGGAGTGATAGAGAGGCTTGATTATCTTGCCAGTCTGGGGGTAACGGCAATATATTTCAATCCGATATTTCAATCGGCAAGCAACCACCGCTATCATACGCATGACTATTTTCAGGTGGATCCCATTCTCGGGGGTGATGCCGCATTTGAAGAACTTATTGATTTTTCACATAGACGGGGAATTCATATCGTTCTGGACGGTGTTTTCAATCATGCGGGGCGAGGGTTTCTTTTTTTCAATGACATTGTTGAAAATGGCATAAAGTCACCCTGGATAGACTGGTTTAAAGTCAAGAAGTTTCCGTTATCGCCGTATGACCATGAAAAACCCGCAAATTACGAATGCTGGGAGGATATGCCCGCTCTGCCCCAGTTCAATCACGAGAATCCGGCTGTGCGGGAATATCTTATCAGTGTGGGCGAGCACTGGGTTAATAAGGGAATTGACGGTTGGAGGCTTGACGTTCCCAACTGCATAAAGACGGAAGGGTTTTGGCAGGATTTCAGAACCCGGATAAAAAAAATCAATCCAGATGTTTATCTGGTTGGAGAAATATGGGGGGAGGCTGATGAATGGCTTGATGGAAGCAAATTTGATGGAGTCATGAATTATGTTCTGACATGGGCTATAATAAAATTTGTAGGCGATGAAAATGTCGATACGGATTTGCTTAGTCGTCATTTGCTGCCGTATAGGTCCATTGATGCTCCGGTGTTTGCTCAAGAATTGGAGGATTTGTTTGCAAAGTATCCATGGGAAATTCAGCTTACCCAGCTTAATCTGCTAAGCAGCCATGATATGGCCAGGTTTTTAAGCATTGTAAAAAAAGATGATATTGCACTGGAACTGGCATCAACAATAATGTTCACCCTGCCGGGGGCTCCATGCATATATTACGGCGATGAGATAGGTATGACTGGAGGAAAAGATCCTGATTGTCGCAGGGCTTTTCCTTCAGAAAAGAAGGAATGGAACCAGAGTATCCACGCCCATTTCAAATCCCTGGTCCATTTGCGGCGGAATCACCTTGCGTTAAGCCGTGGTTTTTTTAAGACAATATGCGCAGATAAAAAGGTGCTTGTCTTTAGTCGCGTGTATCTTCATGAAAAAATAGTTGTTGCGCTGAATGTTGGCGATACGCAGGAAGAGAAAGTAGTAGAATGTGGTGAACTGCTTTGTAATTCTGTGACCAAAGGCGGATTTCTGGTATATTTTGAAAAACGCATGGCCAGATTGACGATTTTGGATGACAAGGCACATATAAAAATATCCCTGCCAGGGAAATCCATTATTGTAGCGGGTTTGATGTAGACAGTCCGTGGCGTTTGCTCGTCGCGGGTGTATCCTGGTTTGGCATTTGATAGCGCCACGCTACATGCACACCCTGCAAACAAGATTTCTGTCCCCGTAGGCATTATCTATTCTTGAAGAATGTGGCCAGAATTTGAAATCCCTCAGAGATTCAAGCGGGAAAACGGCTCTTTTTCTCGAATAAGGCTTGTCCCAGGTTTCTTCAGCAAGAACAGAAGCCGTATGTGGGGCGTTCTTTAGAAGATTGTTTTCCCGCGGCATCCTGCCTGTTTCAATTTCCCGTATCTCTTCACGGATAAGGATCATTGCCTCGCAAAAACGGTCAAGTTCCTCTTTAGGCTCACTTTCTGTTGGTTCGATCATCATTGTGCCCGGAACAGGGAAGGAGACGGTCGGAGCGTGAAAACTATAGTCCATGAGGCGTTTGGCGATATCGTTCTCGTCAACGCCGGAACTCTTTTTGAGATCTCTGAGATCTATTATGCACTCGTGCGCCACAAGCCCGCTTCTGCCTGTGTACAGGACCGGGTAGTGATCTTTGAGACGGCGTGCGACATAGTTTGCGCTTAAAATGGACGTTCTTGTCGCCTCAGCGAGGCCCTCTTCGCCCATCATCCGAATGTAAAGCCAGGGTATCACGAGAAAACTTGCGCTTCCCCACGGGGCGCCTGCAGTAGGTCCGATGCCTTTTTCTCCTCCAACCCTGACAACGGGATGGGTCGGAAGGTATGGAGCAAGATGTTTTGCGACAGCGATGGGACCAATTCCCGGTCCTCCGCCTCCGTGAGGCATGGCAAAGGTCTTGTGGAGATTCATATGGCATACGTCGGGACCGAAAAGACCTGCTTTGCAAAGAGATATCTGAGCCTGGAGGTTTGCGCCGTCCATGTATACCTGGCCGCCATTTTTATGAATTGTTTTACATATTTCATCGATGCCATCCTCAAAGACGCCATGGGTCGATGGATAGGTTATCATCAGCGCTGCCAGATGGTATTTATTTTCTTCCGCCTTTCTGGCAAGGTCAGCCTTGTCGACATTGCCTTGTCCGTCGCATGCCACCTCGATTATCTTAAAACCGGAAAGAGCTGCGCTGGCCGGGTTTGTGCCATGGGCTGAATGCGGAATAAGGCAGATGTTTCTATGGGACTCACCCTTCTCCTCAAAATACTTCCGGATTACAAGAAGGCCGGTGAGTTCTCCCTGTGCACCTGAGTTCGGCTGAAGGGAGACGGCACTGAAGCCTGTGATTTTGGAAAGCCATGTTTCAAGATCGCTGAAGAGTTTTTTGTAGCCTTTTGTCTGTTCCTCTGGAACAAAAGGATGCAGAAGGCTAACCTTTGGCCATGTGATAGGAAGAAGCTCAGCTGCAGAGTTAAGCTTCATTGTGCAGGAGCCAAGCGGTATCATCGATCTTGTGAGGGAAAGATCCCTGCCTTCAAGCATCTTGATATACCGCTGCATCTTCATTTCAGACCGATATTTGTTGAATACTTCTTCGCTTAGAAAAGCCGATTTCCGTTTCAGGGTTTCGGGGATGGTGTCATTGGCCCTGTCCATCCACTTGTCGGGGTCGACAACAGAACCTTTTGAAAATAAAGAAATCAAGTCGGAGAGATCTGAAAGAGAGGTCGTTTCATCCAGGGAAACTGTGATTGTTTCTTCATCCATTTTTCTAAGGTTGATTCTCCGCGACAGCGCTTTTGCAAGAAGGCTGCCGGTTTCGTTTTTGCCAAGATTAATCCTTACGGTGTCAAAGAAATGATCGTGTCCAACCTTGTATCCAAGATCTCTCAATGCCTGGGCAAATGTGCCCGCCAGGGCGTTTACCCTCAAGGCGATTTTCTTTAATCCGGATGGGCCGTGGTGTATCGCGTACATAGTTGCGATAATGGCGGTCAGAACCTGCGCGGTACATATGTTGCTGGTCGCCTTTTCCCTTCTAATGTGCTGCTCTCTTGTGGCAAGAGCAAGCCTGAACGATGGCTGGTCCCTGGAGTCTTTTGAGAGACCGACTATTCTGCCAGGCATCTTACGTTTAAATTCATCCCTGGTTGCAAAAAATCCGGCGTGAGGTCCTCCAAATGCCATGGGAAAGCCGAACCTCTGGGCGGAACCTGTTGCCACGTCAGCACCAAACTCACCGGGAGGGGTAAGTATTGACAGGCTAAGAAGATCGCATGAACAGACAAGCATCGATTTGATCGCATGCAATTTGTCTGCGAGGGGTTTATAGTCTCGGATGAGGCCGTCGGTTGACGGATACTGGACAAGCGCTCCAAACGGATTTTTGGACATATCAAAATTTTCAATACCAGTGACCTGGATTTCCATTCCAAGATGTTTTCCTCTTGTTTTTACAACCTCGATTGTCTGGGGGTTGCAATCGGCTGCCACGTAAAAGAGGTTTGAGAGATTCTTTGCTTTTGAAGCGTAACACATGTTTACCGCTTCGGCGGCGCTTGTGCTTTCGTCAAGCATCGAGGCGTTTGAAACCTCAAGTCCCGTAAGATCCGATATCATGGTCTGGAAATTGAAAAGAGCCTCAAGCCTCCCCTGGGAGATTTCCGACTGATACGGGGTATATTGAGTGTACCATCCCGGATTTTCCACGATATTACGCTGAATCACCGCCGGCATGTGGGTGTCGTAATAACCCATACCGATATACGATTTAAAAATTTGGTTTTCTTCCATTATCTTTGAAAGTTCATCAAGAGCCGCTTTTTCGCTGTAGCCTTTGCCGAGGCCTATTGGCCCCCTGTCTCTTATTGATGGTGGGACAGCCTCATCCATGAGCTCATCCATGGAATTATATCCCAGGCTTTTCAGCATGGAGATTTTCTCATCGGGCGACGGCCCTATGTGTCTTTCGGAAAATGGTATGTAATCATTTATGATTTCTTTGCTTTTTGTCATATTTTCTTACCGCTGGAAGAAGTGAATGATAAATTTCTATAAATCAGCCGTGTAGCTTGCGTATTCGTCGGAGGACATCAGATTTTCACCGGTATCTTTTGTTGAGATCTTGGCAAGCCATCCCTTGTCGTATGGATCTTTGG
>JADFZC010000190.1 GCA_015232735.1 Oligoflexales bacterium
GGATTTAAAACCTCCGGCTTTTTGATCGGGACCTCAGGCATTCTCACATTATGCTATCGCCGTAGATCTGCTTATAGAGTAATTTGGGCCGCTTTTGGAAGGTTTCGCCTAAGCCTAAAGCCGTCAGGGAAGAAATGGGATGGATGGCCAAATTAGGGGAGGTAAGTCACAAGGGTGATTGTACCATTATAATAATGGGCCCGACGAAGTTATCGGAATTTCTTTGGTCACACAGTGGATTGACCCGCCGGAAGTGATGGAGTCGTCCGAAGGCAGAAGAACCGTCTTATAATCAGGAAGCGCCTTCTGGTAGATTTGACGTGCGACCTCGTTGTCACCTTTTTTGTAGCTGGGTATGATTACCGTTTTGTTGACAATAAGTGAATTGGTGTAGGTATACCATGTCCCGTTGGACTTCCAGCCTTTTATGCGATAGACTTCATAAGACCTTTCATCGATGCATGGCAGGCCCTCAAAGTATGCCGCTGCCTTTTCGAGGGTATTCCTGAACTCGTCGTCGGAGGACTCGGCGACAAGCACCTTGCATTCCCCAAGGAGTTTGACGAACATATCGATATGGCCGGTGCCGTCTGCCGGATTTCCCGATGAGGTTTTCGGATAGTCGAACAGGTGGATTTTTTTGATGCCGTAATAATCCTTGAGAAGCAGATCCACTTTTTCACGGCTTATTTTGCTGTTCCATTCATAGGTCCGTCCTGTCATGAAGAGGCTGCCTTTGCCGTCCGTCAGGAAGTTACCGCCATCCAGGATCAGGGATGTGGAGTAGCAGGCGGCATTTGATCTTGCGGCCAGTTTACATGGAACGGCATCGTCCTCCTTTCGGTATTGATAGTGCCGATAGGTTGAATCGATAATTCCCAGTTTTCCGCTCTGCTCATCGATGCCGAAGGGACCATAATCCCGGATCCATACTGAATTGATCGGAAAATCAAGCGCCTCATAATTTTCTTTCGGCACATCGGGCAGGTTTGATGGGCCTTCAAGTCCCAGCACCTTGACTCCAGCGGCGCTGACATGCCTTGCGATCTCTTTAAGCATCGATTGGTATCCGGCAAAACCAAGTGCCACGGCCTGCATGGGCTCATATTCGGCAGGAACGCGAAAGCCTGATGGCGGGGGAGGCGTGACTCTTGTGGGCGGTGTGTCCGACGGATCTTCCTGTTTTGCCTTTTCAAGCTCTTTTTCGGTAGCCCAGTTGGGAAGAGGCGGGTCCTCGTGGGAAAAAGCATCATAAAGCGACTGCCGCGGGGAATTTTCACCGCTGCAGGCGGAAAGACAGAGAATTGCGCAGAAAACAAGCGACGGAAGGGATGTATTCAACTTTTTTTGCGGCATTGGCTTAAGATCCTCAGTTTGGGATTGTTATACCTATTGTTGTATGACTTCAAATTTTAGCTGGATCACGAAAATAGTTACAGCACGCTGTACAAATAGGTAACAATTTATTCTTCCTTATATACTGTTTAAACTTATTCGCAGCTTCACCGCTCCATATTTCAAGGAACTCTTTTTCATAAACGTTACCGCAAGAGAAATCATAAAAAGCATGACAAAATCCCACCTCCCCTTTGGCGCTTATTTCCGCATAAATCCAGGGAAAGGCACAACTTCTATTATAATCAGCCATTTTTGAATATTCCCCGTCATAAAAATGCTTCAAATTTTCATGAGTCATGGTCTTCGGATAGGTGATACAATATATATTATTCTGTTCACAAAAGGTTTTTACCGCTGATATCTGTCGAATCAATTCAAGGATGTCGATCGACTTGAACTCATCCCTGTCCCAAATCATTCCCCTCGCTCCTTTGGCCCCGGAAATACCAAAGTGATCATGAAGTATCTTTTCATATTCGTTACATTCCGCTTCTGTGGAAAAGAGCTGAAGCTCTATGCTGATATGATCCAGCATCTTTATATCAAGCGATTTTAAAAATAAATCTTCGATGTGTTTGTAAGTAATGGGAGTCACGACCATCGTAACGCCGATTTTTGGCAGGTCTGAACCGGCCTTTTCGCGTTCTTTGCAAATAGCCTCGATTCCTGATATAACCCGTCGATACACTCCTTTCCCTCTTTGCGCATCGTTTATTGCTTCAGGCCCGTCTAATGAAATCCACAAACGTGCAGGTTTGTAAAGAACGAGTTCAGCGGCGTATCTCTCAAGCAAGGTTCCATTAGTCGGCATTTCGTAATCAAAACCCATTTCGTGGAGAAATTTGCAGATCTCAATAATATCAGGGTGCATAAGTGGCTCTCCCCCAAAAAGGCCGATGTAAGGTCGCCCCTGACGACACTGCTCGATAACTTTTTTTACGACATGAGTTTCAAGATGAACCAAATCCTTCTTCTCGTGATAGGAACCGGACTCTCCCCATTCATAACACATCCGACAACGCAAATTGCACTTTTCTGTAAGTTGAAAGACAATCCATTTTGGAAAACTGAGGAACTGTTTCAGAGTTTTGGGAGGTGTAGTCATAACCATTGCTCCATTTTTTTAGGCGCTTGATCCTGTTCTTACTCAAAATTATATAAAGCGGCAATAATAAGCCAGTATAATCCATCGCCACAAATTTTCCAGCGATAGTTTTTTTGGATTTGTCTTCATGGGAAGGACTTTTCTCCGGCATATTGGTTTTTTAGTATGCCCTTAAGGCGAATTGTGGATTCTCGATTCATCATGAGGGGCAGGGTGGCACTCCAGTCACAATCCCTTCAGTGTATCGGAACATCGGGGCTGCTGCCTGGGCTTCCTGCACCGTTGCCTGGGCTTCCTGGGCTGCTTCCTGTGCCTTTCGGACTTCCGCCGGACGAGGGCGGATTAACCGGTATGGGTGGTTCTGGTATCGGTCCAATAGGTAATAGATAATAATTCTTTGAAGAGGTCATCGACCTGTTGTCCGCTGTACTCGGACTGGCAAGATTCCAATCCAAAAGATCCTCTCCCACATACAGACGACCGTTTGTGTAATCCGCCTCAAATGTCGTATACAGGGTTCTATCATAAACTCCGGAAGTCGAAATTTGAATGTCAGCCGGAGCAGATCCGGAGATCTCCTGCGAGTAGTTGATTTGAATAAGATAGCTTCTCTGGTTTTCTTCAAATTTTCGGTTGTGTGCCAGGAAGTCGCTGTCGTAATATTCACATACATATTTAGTCATATTCCGGTACTTCTGATGTCCCATCATCAGTACTGGAACACCGTCGGGGGGCATGGGTGCGGTATAAAAATAAAAGCCTTCCATGTAGTATTCCTGAGTGTCGCCGTCATGAAAGCACTTTGGATAAACCCAGTATCTCTGATTGCCGTTGTCGCTTAAAAAATCAAAAATCCCCCTGCGCACAAGCTGAATATTTTTGGAAGAGCAGGGCATTGCATCACACTGGCTGCTCCCCCCGATCAAAAAACTGCTGATCTGGTAGCCATATTTGCGAACATCGACGCCATAGCAGTTTTGGCCATTGCCTGTTACTTGTGGAAGTTCAGCCGTCACCCGGCCCCCGGTATTTGTGGTAAAATAGTGATCTATGCCGACACCGGCTTCACTGCAAAAATCAGTTACCTTGACATTGGCATATGCAACAGGCGAGCTTGTCGTCCCATCGACCACAACCGTATCAAGCACAGTAACCGTTGAGGAGGATGGACTTCCCGCCGCTGCTTCCGGACTGTCCGCTGCCTGAGTCTGAACGGGTGGCGCCTGAATATTGGAATCGGAAGGAGTGCTCGGCGGAGTACTTGCCGTAGTGGACGGCTCACCGTTCCCGGTGGATGCCCCGGTAGTGTTTCCCGGCTGCCCTGGAAAGTCCAAAGAAGCCGGAGGGGCAGTCCAGACTCTTGGCGTTTCGCTCACTATTTCGCTTAGCGAAGGTTCAGGTATGACGATGTTGTTAACGACCTGAATGCGATCCTCCTGATCTATGAAAGCCACCTCATGGCTGCCTACCGGGACATCAGGAATTGTATACTCGCCACTTGTGTCGGTCCACACAGGCGGAATGTCCGTTCCCGGAAAGGTTACAAGAATTCCGGCGCCCACTCTGCCAAAAGAAAGCTCAACCTTCCCTTTCACGGTCACAAGCGGCGGCAGGGTGACAAGACCCATATCATTATTGCGATCCTGATAAAAGGTGACATGATTCAACCTTCTCCCTTTTCTTCCCGCGTTAATGATCACGTCATAATCCCCTGCGGGAAGACCGTAAATCCGGAAAGTGTGCGAGGCCGGCTTTTCAGCAAAGGTCAACGCAGAGGAGGAAGGAGTTTCCTGAACCTGTACGAATTTGGTTTCGTTTTTGTGGTTCACGATATAAGCTGTGACCTGATCAGAACTGTCAGTATCCGAAATGGTAAAGGTGAGCCCATAACCGAGATCTTCACCCCCCTCCTTTGGTATGGAGGTATCTTTTTTTGCGCTTTCTCCATCATTTTGAGCTGTTTGGTCCCGCTTTTTGCCAGGGCTAAACTTTTTGCATGATGTCAAAGAGAGAGACTCAAAGAGAATAAGGAATAGACAGAGCAAAAGGGTAATCACTCTTGTACCGAAAAATCTTTTCAATGTTCCATATCTGTATAATTTATTCATATTTTGGACTTTTTCCCTTTTAGTTGCAGCATATTCAAAAAAAGAGGTCCCTCATTAACTGCAAAATATGTACCATCATTACACCATGGACGGCCTTTGAAAGGATTACCCTGAAATGAGCCCAAGTACGTCTTTTGTCAACCCCTTGCTCAGCCTGAATGAGAGGCTATGATATTCATTGAGAATAAAATTTGAGAATTCGGCAAACCCCCTTTTCCTGAGCCAATGAACTGAAGAGAGATAAGAAAGAAGCTCAATCTCGGGCAGTTCGATGGAGCATATCGATTCAAGGTGTTCACACAGAATTTTAAGTCCGCTTTCTCTGGGAAGATCATCGTTGATGAGTTCGTATACCTCCACGGTTTTGAGGCGTTTTGCGAAACTGTATCCAATCAGTTTCTTGTTGTAGAGGGTTTTCATTTTTGGCAGGGACGAAATAATTTTTTTGTCACCTGCCGCGTAAAAGTACATTTTTGCGGCGAGGATCTGGGATTCATCGAGGGATGCCATGTTTTTTACCAATTTCAAAATTGGTTTTATGGAGCCTGTTCTGGCGGACCTGCGGCAGGCATCCTCCCACACGATATCCATTTTGACTTGATCGTCCAAATCTTCAAAATATTCCGACATGATCTCCTGATGAAACCTTTCAGCTTCATCAAACTGACAGGATAACCTAAGCGCCAGAAGTTTATTGACAAGGAGGGTGTCTCTGTTTTTTGAATTGACAATCGAGGTATTGACCCGATCAAAATATTTGCAGGCGTCATAGCAGCAGCCGATCCTGTTCAGCCTGATCCCCATACTCAAATGGGAAATCGAAAGGTCCGCATCGGACGAGGGTTTGCAGAGATTCTGGCTGTAGAGAAACTTTATCATGGACGACCATCGGTTTCCCATAGACAGTTCGAGCAGGGAAAAGCCCTGGAAGAGATCTCTATATAGAAAAGAGGCCGGCGACTTTTCAGGGTAAATCTTATTCAGGGCGAGAAGCTTTTGTTAATGAATTTTTAGCTCCAGAGATTAAGCGAAT
>JADFZC010000191.1 GCA_015232735.1 Oligoflexales bacterium
AGAAGTCCCGGTTCCACTTGCACCATTATAGTGAAAACTTCCGGAGCTCAAGTTGTTCCTTCCGTACCAGCCGACCCAGGTTCCTGCGCTTGACCAGTGACTTACCCTGTGGTTGTTGAAATCGGCAACGAGCACATCTCCTTGAGAAGATAAAGCCACATCCGCAGGAGAGTTGAAATATCCATCGCTGGATGAACCGGAGTTTGAAAAGACGTTCTGATTCCATCCTGTGGAGGTCTGGCCGCCGCCGATCCACCCTGCAGTGGCACCGGAAGAGGCGTTGAGTCTCACAACCCTGTTGTTTCCGGAATCTGCGATGTAGAGGTATCCCGAAGAGTAGGCAATTCCTTTTGGAGCATTGAAGAAGTTAATGGCCGTACTGGCAGCCAGTATTGCAGTGTAGGAGTTGGTCCAGGTGCCTACCCCGGCGCCGATCCAGGCGCTGAAGGTTCCGCCTGTCGTCCATCTCGATATGCTGTTGGCACTGGAATTGGTAACGTAAATGTAGGTGTCGTCGGTTGCTATGTCATCAGGACCGTTGAAATACTTGTTGGGAGTGTTGGATGACTGGGCCGCTGTGTTGGAGCTTATCCAGCCTTCATAGCCACCGCCGATCCAGCCTACGAAAAGACCGCCACCTGAAAGCTTGGCAACCCTTTGATTGTTCATGTCCGCGACGTATATGTAGCTGTTCGAGTCAACAGCTATTCCTTGTGGGCTTGAAAAGTAACCGAAGCCGGTTCCACTGGCTGGTGTCATGTCGGCAGTCCAGCCATAGTTGGAGTTTCCGGCACCGACCCAGCCGTAGGACTGCTTGGGCTGGGAATACCAGGTGCTTGTGCCTGTGTAGGAGCCAGGGTAGTTGTACTTGTTGAAGGGGTTGGTAAGGTAGTTTACTTCCACCTGGTTTGAGTATCCGTCACCGTCATCGTCATCGCTTGCATTCACTGTGGCGCCGTTAACTCCTATAATGTAGGCGTCGGGAGTGGTGAAACAGCCGCCTTCGTAATAGGTTGCGGTCTGGGAGACTATGGTAGTGACGCCATAACCTGCAAGTTCGGCAGTTGTCATGGTGTACATCTTGTCGGCTGCAGGAAGTGAAAGAACCTTCGATCCTCCTGCAAGAATGGAAAAGCCCCGGCCGGCCGGAAAGTCCAGCTCCATGGTGTTGCCACCGAAGGCATTTGCTGCGTTGGGGTTTCCAGGTATCATCTCGATTCCCGTGGGCTCATCAAGCATGGTCATGGTTCCCGAAACAGTGCTTGGGAACTTGACATAAATCTTGAGCATGTGGGAAAAACCGCCATAGGCGAGGGGGACTTCTGCGGTCATTTCCTCTCCTTCCACCGCTACTGTCTTTTCCCCGGAAAACATCTCGAATCCCTTTTCGTTAAGGACGGGCATCACGAGGTCGCGTGCGGCAATGGCCTTGATGGTGGTAGGGCCTTCGGGAACTTTGAGATCAACCGAGGAGCCGGTGACAACGGCTTCATCAGCACCATTATTGATGATTCTTGTATTTCCCTGATCGCTGACAATCGTTACACTGCCCCATTCGCCGCTTGCCTGGAAAATTATGAAGTTGGTTTCGCCAATGTTGCCGGAAACCTGTCCCGAGGGACAGCTTCCAAGCGATGATGTAAGCGATTTTGCCATGGTGGCAATGCTTCCCAGGTTCATGCGGGTTGATTTTTTCCGGGAGGCCTTTGTTTCATAACGCCCGCAGGATGAAAGAAAAAGAATCGCCGTTATCATAAAAAAAACGCCTGTTCGCTTCATGATTATCCTCGGTTCTGGTTTGTACCTATTATAAGAGTATAATTTTGCTTTAATAGGTATGTCAATGATTTGATATTATTCTTTTGGCGGTCTTGTCGTCAATCCATGGTTTTGTATAGGGGTCCGCACAGAAGCATATTCCGGGTGGAAACGATATGGCATTTTCCTGAAATTATTGTATAAAACATTCTTGTAATCATGATGGATTTTAATTATGAAAACCCAGAAATACTGCCAACATCCAAGAAGCACCCACGGGGAAACGATATCGCCGTCAAGTGGAAGGATGGATTACACCTGACATATTGGGATTTATGGTTCCTGATAACAACATCCAATCGGTTTGACGCAAACCTTGATAAGTTGGAAGTGTTTCTTATTGAGAACATCACCAAAACCTTTCGCTTTCGCTATGAAAAACAAACTGCCATTCGATTTCTGAGTCATGTCCATTATCTTCAGGGTCAAATTGATGTCATGAATATCCGCGATATCCTGAAATCCATCCCAGAGAAGCTGTTAAAAAAGGAATCCCTGAAGGCAGAAAAAAAAGTCCTGAAATTTTCTGATGGAGATGCCTTCTCGGAACCCATGAAAAATGCTCCATTCGTATTGCTTGAAAAAGAAGCTATGCGTGGCGAGTGGATCAGGTTTTCAGTAGACCCTACCCCGATTGCTGAAAGAAACGCCCGCATTTTCCTGCATCTCAAGGACGATTTTTTCTATAAAGGGCAGACCTTTTCACTTTCAAAAAGAGTTGAAAAAGCTGTATCCAATGAATTGAAAGCTACTCAGAATAATCCAGCCGCTTGTTATGCCGTCTACAGAGCGTTCACGACATTATACCATGAAAAACATAACTGGGATGATTCTTACGGTGTCATGGGAGATCTGTTGAAGGCATGGATGTCAGCCCTTGCCACATTCACGCCCGAATCCACCGGAACCGAGCCACTTATTTTCTGGAAAGACCTGATTTGGATGTGTTTATGGGAGGCATACGGTTGCTTTGACGAAGATATGATGGTTCCGCACGTTTTATCCCGGTCAGAAGACGACAGGAAGATAATCAGGCAGGTCTTGATAACAGCACACAGGAAGGCGACAGATGCCTTTGAAGAATATAATGCCGAAAAAGCCGCGAAATATTACAAGATGTTTTTTGCCAATGAACCATTTGAAGCCGGAACGTCGGTATTACGGCTTGTACAATAGAAAGGATAGCCCGTGAAGAACAGCTTTTGGGAATGGATTACAAATCCACCTATGTGGCCGGTAAACCGTGATAATAAAACATTCGATGAATGGTTTTCTGTGACACCGTATGAAATGGTAGTTGGCTTTCGCTTGAACAGTATCTTCAAAATGCTCGAATATTTAAGAAAGGCGTCACTGCCATGAATGAACAGTCATATAAAAAAGCCATAGAATATTTTGAAGAAGTCCAGAAGGCAGACAGGGGCGATGTGGCAGCACACGGAACAGATGAAATTAGAAAGGATTTTGGCATGAGCGAACGTGAAAAGATAACAATTACCGGTAAGGAGCATCATGCGTTGTCTTTCATTTATGGACTCAATACTAACGCACATTTGATGGTGATAATGGCGGACAGAACCGAAACCGGCAATTATATACTTGAGGGGTCAAGTGAAGCCTTTGATGAACTCACCAGCGACTTGGCGGAAGAGATTGAATATCGCCTTTCTCCCCCATCGAGGCTTAGACACTTGGAAAAGCTCTACCAACGCTTAACTCCTGATGTTGATGATTTCTGATTTCCTTTCTGTTGAGACGGGTGAGTCGATGGTGCGGGAATATATTACGTCGCTTGATACCTACATGTTGAACAAGTCATTTGTTGCATGGACAGAGCAAAGGACAGAAAAAGTCTTATCATGTCTTGACCCAGGAAGCTGATAGTCCGTGACCAGTGAACCCGTGTGGTCGACTAGGGAACAGTTGGATACTGAATCAACCTATTCAGAAAAGCCGTTCAATAAGTTCAACCGAAAGAGGAGGCTCAAAACAGCCATCAGCTCCGGCTTGTTTTGCATCGTCTTCAAAATTAATCATGTTGGTTACAAGAAATATCCGGCATTTAAATCCCTGAGCTCTGATTGTCTGTGTAAGTTCCGTACCCGACATTCCAGCACCCATATTCTGGTCTGTCAAAACAAGGTCGCAGCCGCCCAATTCCTTTAACTTGGCAAGCAAATCTTCCCCGTTGGAAAAAACGTGAATCGTATAGCCTTCCATCCTGTTAATAATCTGTTCTAAAACAAATCTGGGAATTTCATCATCATCAGCATAAAGAATAACTCTACCTTTTTGTTTTGGTGTGTTTTCCGCAGAGTTATCAAAAAGCGATTCTTCGAGTAAAAAACGGAGCAGATACTGGATTACAAGCGGTTTTGAAACAAACCCGGAAGCACCGAGTTCACGCGCAAGTTTTCTGTCTTCTTCCATGCACCGGTTCGTGTGAACCACGGACTTGAAGCCCTTCCCCTGCATGGATTTTAAAAAGTCAAAACCCGTTGATTGTCCTTTTCCAAGATCAACATCAACAATTCCATGAGTGATATTGTATTTCGAGGCTATCTTTATCGCGTCATCTACAGAACTTACATCGTAAAGTGATATCGAGTTTCTCAGGGTTTCATTCTCTGAGACAAGGTTCTTGACGACCGCCCTGTAAAGACTCTCGTCTTCAAGGAGAAGCACCTTGAAATGTCCGAGCGAAGACACTTTCTTGAGCATTCCATCAATTTCTGACTCACTTACCTCGGATTTTTGTACAAAAACTTCCTTCAGGTTTTTTGGAAGATTATCAGTTGAAAAAACTGACTCCTTCTCATTCGAAGAGGGCACATGAATCACAAACTCCACGCCCTTGTCATTTGCCATATTCCTTGCTGAGATTGTCCCTCCGTGAAGACGCACAATCTTTTCGGCTGAGGCAAGACCCAAACCCGTACCCTTTTTCTTGCCCTTCGTGAAGGCTGATTCAAAAAGTTTTGGAATGTCGCCCTCGTTAAACGGGGGTCCGTCGTTTCCAATCACAATTTCAAATCCCCGTGAACCATCAGTAAGCTGTGAATCCCTGGTGGAAACAAACAAGGTGCCCCTGGTTTTCTTTCCAATAATTCTTATCGCTTCGATGCCATTTCCAAGGATGTTAACAAAAACGCGGGCAATCCGTTCCTCGTCAATAAGTGGTTTATGAACATGGTTGAAATAATAGCGGATTGAAATATCCGCTTCTTTGTCATCGGTATAGTCATTTGCAATCTGGGTTATGGCGAAACCGACTGTTTCTGCAATAATTCCTGGCTTGGTTTCCAGTTTCACCTCGCGGGAATAGTCGAGAATGTCATTAATCATGGCATTGACGTTCTTCAGTGTTTTCTCAATATCAATCCTTGATTTGTTCAGAAGATCAGGATTCGTCTTCATCAAATCAAACATTCCAAGCAGTCCTTTGACCATCGTAAATGGCTTTCGTACATCGTGAGCCAGCATTGCAGTAGTTTGTGCAATACTGGAAAGTTTTGCATACTCTATTTCAAGTTGTGCAGAACGGGCGGCCTTCTTGAATATCGAAATAAAATCGAGAGACAAAATCAATCCCATTAATGGAATGATAACTCCGAAAACAAAAGGAGTTATGTTTGAGAATTTGTGAACCGCCCAAATTCTGGCAATGTCGGAAGCAATCGCCGCAGAAACAATTATAAAGCAGATGCTCATTAGACGATTATGTCGTGTTTTTGATGACCAGTTTTTTATAATATTTACTGTCAAAACCGCAGTCAGAAAGAATAATACAATGAGCAGCAAAATTCTAT
>JADFZC010000192.1 GCA_015232735.1 Oligoflexales bacterium
ATTTTCATCGTTGAATTTTACTTGGTACATTGATTTTTTTATAGTTTCTATTCTACATTTGATCAATGAATTTTGGGTCATGTTAATGTTGATAAGTGATGAGGACATCTTTTTTTGTATAAGAGTGGTTGTCACTCTATAAGAGAGGAATTCCCTGATCTGTTTTGCATGGTATGGATGAAAGATAATTTTTCCTCTTATCGAGGATTTTTTCGAAATGCTTACCACACTAGGTGCTTGATATGATAGCGGTCAGCAGCATTCGTAATGTCGTTTCTACCCAGGCATATCCTCTGGTTCACTTACTGTGGAAGAAAAAAATAACTTGAAAGATCTGAAAATAAGGTCAAAGAACTCAAAACACAGATCGCTGCTTATAATCGACGTATTGGTAGGAATATAAAGCGTAATAAAACCGATAAATGTACCATTTCGCCATTCTCTTCAGTCCGAGAGAGTGTTTTTCCCCAGATAAAAATGGAAAAGAAGTTTGAGAAAGTTGCAAAGAAAGTGGATAGATCAGAAGAATTTCCCGGCAGACTCTTGGGATTTCTATGGAAGTTCAAGGTTTAAATTCTTTACATAATTTTCTTGCGCCAATCTAAACGATGCTGTATTGAAAATACATAGTATCTTTATATCGTTACCAATATAGATCTGGTTTCTTGAAAGAAAAATTAGTATTTGGTTCCTTAGCACAGGTTAATGAATAATAAGGTATGTTTTATGAAAAAAAAGATAACTACTCTTCGATGGTGTTCCAATTGTGTGAGCATGTCAACGCGACCAAGAATTACTTTTGATGAGAGAGGCCGATGCAATGCTTGTCTATGGGCAGAACAAAAGAAGACATTAGATTGGTCTCATCGTCAAAGGGATTTAAAAATGTTGCTTGATAAGCATCGGAAAGAGGATGGAAAATTTGACTGTTTGTGTCCGGTCAGTGGCGGCAAGGATGGTTCTTATGTTGCTTACAATTTAAAGCACAAATATGGAATGAATCCTCTTTGCATTACTATAACGCCACCACTTTCTCTTCAATTGGGAGATAACAATTTAAAGGCGTTCATTGCTAGCGGTTATAGTCATATTTCAATCAATCCAAATATTAGCGCGATGCGGCAGATAAATAAAATAGGTTTCAGGGAGATGGGATTTCCTTATTATGGCTGGTTGATAGCAATACAGGCCGCGGTAGTAAGAATGGCTGTCAATATGGGAGTTGGCTTGATTTTTTATGGTGAAGACGGTGAAGTCGAATATGGTGGTACAATAAAAACAGCGAAATCTCCAATATATGACGTAAAATATATGAGAGATATTTATCTTGAAGCAGGGTATGAAAAAGTTCTCAGTGCTTCTGATGTCCCAAAAAAAGATTTATATTTCTTTGAATTTCCGTGTGAATCCGAGTTAAAAGAAAATCCCATTGACATCACTCACTGGTCGTATTTTGAAAGCTGGGATCCTTATAGAAATTATTTGGTGGCAAAAGAACATTGCGGGCTTAAAGAAGCCGATAATTCCAATGTCGGAACATTCACCAATTTTGCTCAAAACGATCAGGCTTTGTATGCCTTACATACCTATTTGATGTATCTTAAGTTTGGTTTCGGTAGGGCAAATCAGGATGCCGCCATAGAGGTAAGAAGGGGGGCAATGGATAGAGAGCAGGCAATAAATTTGGTAAGACTTTACGATGGTCATTATCCGGAAGAATATATTGAGAAATATCTGGAGTATTATCAAATGTCCAAATCTGAGTTTGATGATATTTTGGATAGGTATGCTAATAAAGATTTGTTTGAAAAAATCGATGGGCGATGGAGACCAACCTTTGAAATAAAGTAATAATACTAATAGTGGATTAAAATAATAAACACAAAATAGAATCATTAAAATGGGACCGAGTAACATAATCGATCAGAGTGTGGATAAAACAATATTCTAGCCGGTTTATCAGCTGGAATGCTTATGTTGCAGAGTATCGACGCCAGTTATTGTCATTAATAATTGAATAATAGTAAGGGAAAAAAGGATGGCTGTAACAAAGGTTTTAGTGGTAGATTATGGTATGGGCAATATTTGTTCTGTTGTTAATGCGTTTCGTTATCTTGGAGTTGATCCGGTCGTCAGCCATGAGTCTCATGAAATTTCTAAAGCAGACTCGCTTATTTTACCAGGTGTGGGTTCATTTTTCAAAGCCATGAAAACTCTTCGAGATACAGGTATCGAACAAGCCATTTTAGAATCCGTTATAGGTAAAGGACGCAAAATATTAGGGATTTGTCTTGGAATGCAGCTTCTTGGTAGCCATGGCTGTGAAGATGGAGATATTCCCGGATTAGGAATCATCCCTTCTCAGGTTCAGCGATTTACTCCTTTGGAAGTTGGTCCCAAAAAAGTACCACACATTGGATTTAATGAAGTACTGAGTCGACAGGATTCACTACTTTTTTACGGACTTCCTAGAACATCTGATTTTTACTTTGTTCATTCATATCGTATGTTGGCCGATAATTTGCATGGGAAAGCAGCCATTTGTAATTATGGAGTTGATTTTCTAGCAGCATATGAAGTAGATAATGTTTACGCCACTCAGTTTCATCCGGAAAAAAGTCAAACAAATGGACTAATTCTCATACGGAATTTCCTGAGGCAGTAATCGAGATGCTTAAAAAACGTTTGATATTCATTTTGCTTTATAATGATGGATACTTTATGTTGAGCCGGAATTTTCGACTTCAAAAGGTCGGGGATTTAAGGTGGTTGAAGATTAACTATAATTTTTCATATATTTCGTTTTCTATCGATGAGTTAATTGTTCTTGATATTACTCGAGGTCAAAGAGATAAAAAGATTTTTTGTGAACATCTCAAAATGTTAATCGATGGGTGTTTTGTTCCCATTTCCGTTGGTGGCGGAATTCGTTCTGTAAGTGATGCTAGGCTTCTGCTCAGATCTGGTGCAGATAAAATCGTGATAAACACACCACTCTATGAAAATGAAAGCAGTCACTTTGTACATGAGCTCGCTTCTGAATTTGGGCAGCAATGTATCGTAGCTGCGATGGATTTGAAGCAATCAGCCACCACTAATTATCAAGTATGGGTCGAAAACGGTATGCGATGTTTAGAAAATGATGCCTTCGAATATTTGAAAGAGTTGTCTGAATATCCGGTCGGTGAAATTTTGATTAACTCAATTGATCGAGATGGCACAGGGCAAGGCCTTGATATGAAAATACTTAATATTATACCTGAATCGCTGTCAAAGCCTGTGATTATTGCAGGCGGAGTGGGTTATGCAAAGCATTTGCATGAGGGGTTGTTAGATTCTCGTGTAGATGCGGTAGCAACGGCTCATTTATTTAATTTTGTTGGCAATGGATTAAGGAAAGCTCGTGAGTCACTTGTTTCTTCAGGTATAGCTTTGTCAAGATGGGATCCATCAGTATTTGAGTCTAATATTTCATCAATTGACTAACCAGAGAGGTAGAAAAATTATTAGAGGAAAAAAAGTGTTGCGGTTATCTTGGGAACCCTAGAAATAAAAATAAAAGGCTTTCAAGAGGGGAAAACCTGAGAAATATATTAAATCAGACATTAGGAAGAGACCTGCCAAAGTATCTTCTATTTTCATCTAATGATATATATGTGTCCAAACCATTCCTCAATACTGAGAGTTTAACTTTATCACTGACTGTTACAACTTCTGATCCTGTAAACATTTTTTCCAGATCAGCTTTTGTGAAAGGGGAATCACCTTTGATAAACAAAACATATTCGGGCCTTAAGTTTAAAGCTTTCTTGACAGGCAGAACAGGATAACCATATTTTTCATCAATAATTGGATTTCTATCCACAAATCCAATCAAATTCAGATTTGACTCAGACACACTGTTAAAAATTTTGTTTAAATTCTCCCTGGATGTGGGGTTCACAACGATGATTCCGGCTCCTTTTGGAAGGCCAAGTATTTCTTCAAAACAAGCCAACTTATGAAAATACCGTATTTTTCTGTCGTACATCGAAATACGGAAAATATACTTTTCTAGAATATCTCTCAAAAATTCCCTTAAACTCAGCGGCAGCTTCAAAGCCATTTTCAACAGAACTAGACGCAATCGATATTTAATTCTCATGGACCAGTTATTTTGTGATAAAATAATCTTTTTTATCTGCAATTCTAATATGAACTTCCTGTAATTATCATTGTCATACTGAGTGAGATTCACAAACGGTGCATAGCCTGACGTAGCATACATATAGTCTTCATAATCAGAAATCTTTCCCTGCTTCACCCCATCTTTAAGAAATTGGGTATTAGGTATAGTCAACAGTGCGCGTAATGACAAATTCTCTATCTCATATATTCTTTGAACTTCTAGGGATTCCATGAAACTGTTACTGAAAGATTCTAATGTGTCATCAGGATGACCCCAGAGAATGGAGAAACCACCATTTGGAATATTATATTTTTTTAGAAGATCCAACGCGGTTCGTATTTGTTTGCTTTGATGGAGGCGAAAGAACTTTTTTTGTATATCCTTGTTCCAGTGTTCAACAGCTATTGTAGCATTTAATACGCGTCCCTTAAGGGATGCCAAAGTTTGTACGAGTTCTTCTGTTACATGATCAGCGCAGCCACCAAGTATCAATTCATAACGTCTATCAAGCTCATTTAACTTTTTGCACACTTCAATAAGCCATTCTTGTGGATAAAAGGCATTTTCCTCAGAAAAATAAAATGCATTCAGTCCATATTTACTATGCAGATAGTCGAAAATTTCAATGAGTCTGGAAGGAGAAAGTTTTCTAACTTTTTTGTATCTATTCCCACAATAATAACAATGATTAACACAACCTCTACCAGTTGTAACATGAAAAGTGTCAAATGTATTTTTTATGTTCTCAATATACCTTTCCATGTCAAGAAGTTCATAGGCTGGCAGGGGGAGTTTGTCGAGATTCTCAACAAGCTTAAATTCAGTTTTAAAAAAGTTTCCATCTTTCAAATATGCAATATTGTTTATTCCATCGATCGGCCTTTTTTCAATTAAACATTTCACTAGATCAACGATAATTTCATCCGCTTCTCCAATGCAGGCAACATCGATGGGAATTCTTTTTAAAATGGCTTCTGCTGTTGACATAATAAAATGTCCTCCAGCAATTAAGGGTTTTTCTGGAAAAGACCGTTTAAATTCAAGGCAAAAATCCTTAATGAATCGATATGCGTTATTCAGTCCTGTAATTCCTACCAAGTCAAACTCTTTTTCTTTCAAAAGATCGATAGTCTGCCACGAGGTAAGGTCGTCCAGTCTAGCATCGATAATCTCCACTATTATTGATGCTTCTTTCAATACTGAGGCCAGTTCCAGCAATGATTGGGGGATAAGTCCGTTTGCTCCAAATGGTTCTGAAGGTTGAATCAGAATTACATGGATTGGGCGATTTACAGTCTCTCCATCTTTTTTCCCAGGGTTTAATTTCTTAATTTTTTTTTTCAGTAGATCGTTCTCTTGTTTCAGCAAATTATTTTCAGAAACTAGTTTATTAATTAAATGTCGGGAGTTTAACATACCAATATTAAACAAATTATCTCCTCCAAAACAAAGTAAATC
>JADFZC010000193.1 GCA_015232735.1 Oligoflexales bacterium
CTAAAGAATTACCATGTGCTACTATCACTACAAATAAACTTGACTCTTTTTTAAACAATTCTTTCATGGCTCCGATGGCCGTTTCAGTTTTCCCCGTCCCAGTTGCCATTCTAAAAAATCCTTTGCAATCATTGCCTGAAGCAAAATCTGGGATTTTTTTACGGCATCTTCATCAGATGGCCTTTCGCCCATTTGTATATTTTCAATTGGGATGGTCCGGGATGCCTCCCCTGAAGAGGCGCTGCTGCTGACGGTATTGTTGTTTTGTGCCTCTGCAATGGAGGAAAAATGAAATAACACTATCAAAACTGTTATCCGGTTCATAAATCCACTCCTTGCCAAGTTACAATCCATGAATGTTCAGGCAAAAAATTCGCTTTGTATAATTTCTTTACACATGAATAGTCATTTTTATACCACTTATATCTTTTTTTGACAAAAGGACAATATAACCTGTTGAAATAATAAGATTGGTCTCTAAACTGGACACCAGCATATTTTTTGCATGCAACTTGTCGCCGGAGTCTACCCTCCGGTGATCTAGCTGAACTTCCTTTCTTATTGTACGTTTTGCTGCCTGTGGAGTTGTATATGAAAATCGATCGTTATCCTGCCAAGTACCTCTCTGTTATTCTGATCCTGATCCTGACAATTTTTATGCTGACTGAAAACAAGGCCGAATCTGCCGAATTTGGACCGATTTTGCCGCTTAAATCGGGAAATCTTCAACTGCCTATGCTTGATATCGCACTGAGGGATCCATCTTTTGAAAGAGCTTATCCTACAGATGACATGTATGCCGACCAGTTAAGAGCCCAGATCTCGGAAATGAATACAGACCTTTCAGCGTCAAAGAAACTTCGAAAGCTTGAGCTTCAGGAGTCTCTGTATCAGTCATATGCTAAGCTTTCATATTACCTGTATGATTTGTCTATAAACGGACAGATTTCAAAAAGCAGGAATATCAAAGGTGAATTGTCCGATGCCAGGACAAATGCAATCAACTTCGCCATGGCGTTTGCCAAGGATACAAAAAGTACCGAGAAAAAAGCGAAGGCCTTGTATACTGTTCTGACTTTCAAGTATCTTGAGGACTCCGACAGGGACGGCGTAGTCGCATCTGCAGGGAAACTTGGTAAAGGACTTAACCAGGGGCTTTCAAAGAGGTTGAAATTTCTTGTTGCCTTACAAAATGCGGATGGAAGAGGAAAGTCGTCTATTTCAGATCTGAACAGCGGAGCAGGTTCGCTTTCAAAAAATGGGACAATTGTAGGCCATCTCGCGTTGGCCAGAGCTTATGCCGGGATCAATTCCAGAGGAGAGAGGGCTGGCGCGAAAAACGGAGCGTATGCCTCACATCTAAGGTCGGCTGCACATATTGCCGAGGGATTGAGCCAGGAGCAGAAAAATAAGGTTTTTGAATTTTCCCTGGCAGTCTGGCAAAGGGCGGAGGGTGTGAATATCGATTGGACAAAGGCTCCATTCAATTATAACAAACTGGCGGATGCTGATACCGCCATGGCAATACTGGAACGTTCGGCGCTTTATAATTATAAAAAAGGAAAAACAGACAACGCGATAAAGATCTATGAAAAATTATCGCTTGCATACAGGGGCAATCCTGCGATGCTTAATCTGGACAGGAGAATCGAGGAACTTGAGAGGGCTAAATTTGCAAAGAGCAAAAATGTTGACTCCTATGTAAGGGTCCTTGTCGCTATGGCGGACAAATACGAAGATACAACAATCCTTGGCAATAATTCTGAAGGTGTCGCGAAGAAGGCTGCGGAGGAATTCAAGGCAAAGCACAGGATTCTGGTTTTTGGTCTTCTTGAAAAGGCTACAGGAAAAGGCGAATCAAGTGCCTCGCGCATGAAGGCAATAGCTGTTGCAAACGGCTATCTCGAAAAATGTCAGAATGTAGATGAAAAGAAGAAAATAGCGCTTTTTTCCGCAAATATTTATTCGCTTGACAGGAAGTACGCAAATGCAGTTGCCATATATGACCAGTTGATCGCAAGTCAGAATTCAAGCGATAAAGAGAAGATTACTTATGTCACGCTTGCGATTGAAGCTCAGAGCTATCTGGCGGCGTGGCCAAAGGATGCTCCTTGGACGAAGATGGATAAGAAGAATATGCCTGCCAGAGCGAAGCTTGCGGATCTTTACATGGATCTTTACAAGAGGAAAGGACAAAAGGCCGATTGGAATCTGTTGGCCCATCTCGGCCTTCTCAAGATAAATATCGGACAGGTTCCCGAGGCGTTCGGCCTTTGGACAAAAGCGCTGTCATCCGAATTCAAAAATCCTCATGCTTTCAGGGCTTCTGGCATGATGCTTGCCACGTACGACCAGAGTGGAAAATGGGAGCAGCTTGAGAGTCTTTCCAGATTCTGCATCGAGAAAGGTGTAACGCCAATCAATGGAAATAAAAATCTGGATCCTCATTTTTTCCTTGCCAATGCACTGTTTAACGGCGGCAAGGAGTTATATGAAAATAAGAAATATGCCGTCGCTGTGAAGAAATTGAAGGAGTTTGTAGATAAATACAGAACGGATAAGAGGCGTGATAACGGAATCTATCTCCTTGCCGCTTCCTATCGCGGAAACGGACAGCATAAGGAGTCGCTGGAGGCCCTTGCTGTAATTGTGAAGTCATATCCAAAATCACCGTTCTATCCAAAGGCGCTTCTGAACGGAGGTGACTGGGCGACAGAAATAGCGTCAGAAGACTATATCGTCTATTTCCATCAGAAATTTTTAAACGAGTTTAGAAACGACAGTTCCTATCACAGAGTTAAAGAGGGTCTTCTTTCCCTCTATATGGGCAGGGAGATCTACGGACCTGCCGCGGATATCCATAAAGTAACGATGAGGGATAGCAAGGAATCCAAGCCTGAGAGAGTGAAGGCCGCTGTAAGATATATGGATATTGAATATCGTTATGGCGATAAGGATGACGCGATAAAGGCGGCAAATACAGTGCTGGGTCTCAGCGATACGGGCGATGCGGCAAAAGCCGATGCGCTTGGCATGCTGGCAAAACTGGACGTCAAGGAAAACGACGTGTCAAAACTTGAAGGTATTGAAAAGAGGATTGAAAAGCTTGATACAAGCAGCAAGGCTGTTATGGAAAATCTTGCCATGGTAAGATTCATGATTGCAGAGGCAAAGGCAGAGCCTGCAAGACAGGAGATATTCAACCTTGAGCTGACCGATCCTATTGCCACAATAAAACAGCAGTTTGCTGCATTCAGTGCCGTAAGCAAGGAATACTCTTCTGTCTGTGCCGCAGGATCGACAAGCTATTGCGCGCCCGCCATGTATAGACTGGCAATCCTGACTGCTGGAACAATAAAGGTTATCGAGCCTATTACAATCCAGGAAAGTCTTAGTGACGCGACAGTCGAGAAGTTTACAAGTGAAAAGCAGAAGATCATAACATCTCTGACCGAGACTGCTGCAAATGCAAATAAAACAGCGATCAAACTGGTCAAAGAGGGATCAACAACACCCAACTGGGCGCAGCAGATCCTATGGTCAAATTCGAAAGATTGGGATTTCCAGAGAATCAGCAATGAGTCAAAGGGATCTTTTGTTGAGTGGAAACCGGTCTCCCTTTCAGGAAAACAGGATAATGAATAATATAAAGATTTAACTTAGGAGTAAAATCATGATTGGATATTTTTCAAAAAATCTGGAAATAAATGCAAGGGTTGGCCTCATGGCACTGCTTCTTGCATATATTACATCGGCATGCACGACGCTTAGCCGCAATAACAATGAAGAATCCCATGCAGATATAGTAGGGAAAGATACCTATGGTGAATCTGTGGTCATGCAGTCCAGGTCAAAGTCGCCTGTTATTTCAAAACTCGACAGAGACAGCTGGATACATATCAGAAAGAATACGAAGGACGATCACCTGAGACTTTATGCTGTTCTGGGAGCCAGGGAATTCAGGGTTGCCATAGAGGAAAGCAGAGCTTATTTGCAGAAGCATCCCAGGGATTTGGTGGCCATGGAGGTGCTTTCCACGGCGCTTGCCATGAATGGACAATACAGTCTTGCATCATACTATGCCGACCTTATCAACAAATACCATCCAAATGCCTCGTCGGAAGCGGCTAACCTTCAGGGACTCGCACTTCTTCACAGACCCAATATGGGACATGCAGACATGCTGAAGGCAAAGGAGTACTTCAGGACCGCCTTTGAAAATTCAGGCAAGGGCATTGCCCCCGGGCTCAATCTGGGACATCTTGAATTGAAGATGGGCGATGCCGGAGAAGCTGCCAAGACATTTTCATCAATAAAGGAAAAATGTGGAAATTGTTCGGAATCTTTGCTTGGCTACGGTGTTTCGAAAACGCTTCTCGGCGATTATAAGGAAGCCAGAGAGAGTTTCAGGGAAATATTGTCAAAAGAACCAAATAACGCACTGGCTCTCTATCGGCTGGCTCTGCTCGAAAAGAATGGTTATAATGATAATGAAAAAGCAAAATCTTATTTGAAACGCATTTTGGCTGATACTTCGGATGAGAATAGAGATATAAAGAGACAGGCCACTTTCCTGCTCAGACGTCTTGAGGGTAATCCTGCCAGGGTCAGATCAGATAAGGTAATTAGCGGTGAACTGGAGAGTGGAGATCAATAAACGGATATAAAAATACCGCTTCGGATCAGATCCTCCCGGATAACCGCCTGGAATGTCGATTCCGAAGGAAGATACATGAAGCTTGCCACTATTTATTGTCATCTTGCGCTAATAATCATCACCATAAATTTAACAATATCATGCAAACAACCAAGTGTGCCCATATCAAGGTCGGGCTACATTCTTGGCCCTGTCAGCAATATTTTTGTTGTCACTACCGAGAACAAGGATTCTCTTTCCGAGGAACATCTTGCGGCTGCCGTGCTGCTTACAAACGTAATGAGTACAGGCAAGAGAAAGTTTTGCAGCGGAACGCTGATTCAAGGCGAGACTCCGGATTCCGTCTACAGGGTTGTGACCAATTTTCACTGTTTTTCCGATGAGGAAACCAAGCTGATCGACACTGCGTCCTCTGGAAAAATAAACGCACAGGTGTCTAGCATCTGTGCAGGGACGAAAGTGATATTCGGGCACATAAAGGGTGAGCAGTATAAAGAGGAGGTTGGAGACTGCAGCACCGACGGATTTCGTTATGATATCGATGCGGATCTTGCTCTTTTCAAACTTATGAAGAATCCAAGCCCGAGATTCATGCCGGGATCGATCTGGCAGGAGGACGAGATTCCGCCAAACAGGTCCGCAAGGGTGGTTCATTTCCCCACGTTGGATCTTTCTGATCCAAAAAACCTGGAAAACATGCTTGAGAACAAGACTCTCGGCATATCTTTACCAGCGGCACAGGCGACTATAGACAACTGCAAGGTCCTCGGCAGATTTCCTGAGGAGGATTGGCACCTGGATCCGGCGCTTAAAATGGGAATGAAGCATACCTGCGATCAGATCAAGGGGTCCAGCGGGTCGGCGCTCTGGGACGCGGAACTTAATTTGATATTAGGGATCAACTGGGGGGGAATAACTCTAAATTATCCGAATTCC
>JADFZC010000194.1 GCA_015232735.1 Oligoflexales bacterium
GAGGGATTAAACAGTTTAGTAATAATACTTCCAGTAACAAAAAGAGATCTTCTTCCATTATGACGGAAGGTTTAGAAAAAATTCCTATAGGTTTTTGCTATTACCTCCAGTATGAAAGAGATATCAGCGTTTCAGAAGGCTGTCAACATTGTAGGATAATATGTATTAACTGACTGCCCGGGAGGATTAGACAAGCCCAGTTCGTCAGATCCGCATAGGCGGTTAGTTGTTGAAATAACTTAAAGTACGGGATGTTACGCAAAATGTATTTTAATGCCAAAAGGGAATGGTGAATAAGACAAAATCGGAGTTGAAAATAACTTATGAGTGAAGAGAACTGGTTGGAAGAAGCCTCTCTTGTTGTTGTATCGGATCTTCATATCAAAAACATACATGATGATAATGGAAGGCTGTTTCTACGCTTTCTGGATAATCTTATGGCATGTAAAATAGATTGTCTGGTCCTTATTGGGGATGTATTTGACTTTATTTTGGGTTCCAAGCGGTTCTATCACAAAAAATTCGAACCTATCGGAAATGCCCTGATGAAACTTGCCCAAAAAGGTGTCAGGATCGTTTACCTTGAGGGTAACCATGAATTCATGCTGAAGTCTTTAGGCTGGAAGGGAATTGAGTTTATTGACAGCTGCAGTGATGGCCTAATAATTCCCTTGGAAGGCGGCAGGAAAGTCAAAATAGGGCATGGAGATCTCATCTACTCAAGCCTTGTATACAGATCTTTCAGGGCTATCGTCAAGTCAAGGCTTTTTTTATTGTTGGTCAACCTGCTTCCTGGGAGACTTATCGACTATTTTTCAATTAAAGGATCACAGGCTTCGAGGTCACAGGATAAATACAGACCCATACTGCATGATGAGATTCTGGAGGCTGCTGAACTGTGGGCAAGGAGGTCCGGGTGTGATTTTTGCCTGTTTGGGCATTTTCATGTCCCCTACTACGAAAAAATGAAATCGGGAGAGGGGTATTTGATCAGTCTTTCACATTGGGAAAGCCAGCCTTCCTTTCTTGCTTTTTCTAATGGCAGATTTGTGAGGCTTGGAATTGGCTTTAAAAGGGACGGGCTTGATTTTTTTAAGGCGACTGATTTCTCAAAAGGCGTGTCTGAGCAAGGCTCCGATTATTAATTCCGTTTTGCTTATGGAATTATCCTTGAGTTTGTATTCGCCCAGGGACATTGTCAGAAAGGTTCCCCAGTTATAGGGATTTGATTCTTCGTTCATTAAAAAGCTTCCGGATATTTTCAGCAGCGACAGATTTCTGATGGTCCTCCTGCTTCCCATGATAACGCCATTCCCGAAACCGATAGGAATCAGATCTATTGTGTTTTCCCAGACAGAAGGCTGACCAGGTCTCAATGGGTTTTCCACATTTCCGGCAATCTTGAACTGGGCACCTATTCCAAGAAGGTCAATACCGCCAAAATCTTCCCCTGAGACTGTAAGATAATCAAAGTTGACAGTAGGTCCTATTTCGTAACGATCCAGTATTCCAGACCGGGTTTGCAGTGAGGATTTGAACATCAGTCTTGAACCCAGGCCAAATTCAATGAAAGAGCCGTTGGATGTTGGACCAACTCCGAAATTTCCAAAATACTCGGCTCTCATGTTTGATCCGGAAATTTCCTTTCTCAGAAGTACGCCTGTCTGGTTGACTAGCCAGAATGGAATTCCGGTCCTTGCATTTACGTCTCCGTATACGCTCCAGTTCTTGTGGGTGAAATGGAAAATTGCATCGTCAAAGGACCTTAAAAACATGCTGAACCTGGATTCCTCATTTGTCAGTGAGTTTTCATCATTATCAATTTCGGAAGGGACCTTCTCTTCAGGTTCTTTATTTGAGGTGGGATTATCGTTTTTTGTCAGCGCCAGATCCTCTTCTTTTTTCGGTTCGTCTGCTTTTGTTGCAGGGGGAACTTCGGTACTCGCGATAAGGGGGGCGGGGGTTGATTTGTTGGACAAAGCCGCAGAATCGGGGGCTGGTGCCGGTGATGATGCCGCTACAGAGGCTCTTTCTTTGGGGGTTCCTGATTCCGTCTTGTTTTTTGTTCTATATTTGGGAGTTACAATAACTGAGTCATTATCCTGTTTTTCAAGATCACTTGTTTCTGCAAGTCTGTGAAACTTTTTCCTGGAATTGATGGAATTGACACGGGCTCCATCGCCTATGTTTATCGCCCCTTCATAGTTCAAGCGAGAAATTTTTGCCACTGCTGAGTTGTTTTTAAGTTCAACAACCTCAGCTGCGCCCAATTCTTTTTGAGTGAATGATATCCATGATCCGTTTTTTGGATGCGTGCCGTTTATCTCAGTGTGATAAAATATCAGTTCATCTCCCAGACTGATATTTTGGTTTCGTCCTCCTGTCACTGTGATAAATTCTCCCTGGATGCTTGACACATTGACATCAACGGGGATTCTGTTCAAAAGTCTGAATACCAGGTTTTGTATCTTTTCCAGTATCTCGTTCTTAGTGTTATTTTTGAAGACCGTTCTGGATATTGAGTCAGATTCGAGCAAATATGTTTCTTTGAGAGTGGGACTCAGGAGTCGGACTGCAAAGGAAATTACATCATATCCCGCATGTACAGAGAGATTTATGTATGCATCCAGTTCATACTGTTCCTTAAGTTCAGAACGTCCTTCCGGAAAGGACCAGAGTTCCTTTGTTACCACATCATTGATGACCCTGAATCTTTTTGCCTGATGGACTGAGTCGAAGAAGATCCTGTCTACCTTTTCCTTGCTGATATCAAGATCAAACAGGTCCTGGGCGCTGGCTTCCCACCTGACTGGGATAATCCCCAGTGTTTTCAAAACAGGGATGGAGTGGCCTGTGTCTGTTTCTGAAGATTGTACGGGAAAAACAGGCGGGGAAAACGAGGCAGAAAAAGCCGCAAAGGTGAGAAATATGAATACTATTCTTCCCCTATTGTCCATGAGCCCGTCCTTTACCTGTCATACCTTTTCGATGTTGTGGTTTGTTCCGTCAAAGGAGACCCTTCGTTTTATGTCTTCAATAACAGTTTGCACATGCACCGGTCTTTTCCATAATTTGAAAAGGTTTTTAAGTACCTCCACTGTATAATCGTTTTTTAGGTCTGATCCTTCATGGAAATGTTCGAGCAGAAGCTCTCCCCGATTTTTATAATTTCCATCTATGACACAGATTATCGGTTGACCGAAATTAGTGAGCTGCTTCAATATTTGAAGCTTGATTTCCCTGAAATCCCTCGATGAGATCACATAGCGATTGGTTCTTGGATCATAATCATAAATAAACATCTTATTTTCATGACAAAAATCTTCATCAAGAAAAGTGTCGATAAATGTAATGTCGTTATGCGTCCTACGTATCTCAAAAAGTTTTTTGTCTCCAAGCCCGGTTTCCTTGTTCCATGTGTCCCTTTTTCTTGGGTCATCACAGTTCACATATTCCAGACCGAATTGTCCCTTGTCCCATCTTTTTTTTACATGACGCAGAAGTTCCACGCCGAGTTTATAGGGGTTGAGCCCTCCGGGCGGTGAGGCGACAACACCTGCATATTGGTTGCAGTATTCAATTATTTCCGAGTCATGGAGAGGAGCCAGCTTTGTCATCATCAGGCTATGCCAATAGGTCGCCCATCCCTCATTCAGTATTTTTGTCTGCATTTGAGGTGCAAAATAGTAGGACTCCTCTCTGACTAGGCTCAGTATCCTTTTTTCCCAGGATTCAAGAGGGGCATGATCTAGAAGAAACTGCAGGATATCCCTTTGGGGTGCTTCCGGAAACGATTTCTTTTTCTGCTGCTCTTCAATCTGTCTGTTAATCTGGCGGTCAAGAAACTCCTTCGGGTTTATGTATGAATCCATATATTTTTTGGATGGAAGCTTATGGACAGCGGGCCTGTGGAATTCGTTATTTTCGTCAGGCTTGTCTTTTTTCACAGGATAGAAAGGGGAAAATATATCGATCAGGTTTTCAAGGGATAAGCAGCAGTCGATGAAGTTCTCAACCTCATCCTGCCCAAGGGCGTTCATGAAGCGGCGTATTGTCGTCGCGTGATTTGCCATTTCATCGAGCATCTTGCGATTGGTCTTGCTGAACCAATAGTTATTTTTGAAAAAATCACAGTGGGCATAGACATGGGCTATAACCGTTTTTTGCGACACAAGGTTGTTTGCCCTCAGGAGGTAGGCGTAACAGGGATCGTTATTGATTACCATTTCGTATATGATGGAAAGACCGTATGCATAGCTTTTTGCAAGATGTTCATATTCCATCCCGAATTTCCAGTGGGGATAGCGGGTCGGGAAACCGCTGTAAGCCGCGATTTCGTTAAGCTGCTTGTAATCAATTAACTCGAAGATGGTATCAAAAAAGTCAAGACCGGCTTTTCTTGAGATATCGGCCAGCGACAGGGCTATGTCCTGCAATTCGGGCGTTAATTGAGTATTAGCATAATCCATGTCTCATTTACCCTTACCTAGAAAGACTTTGAGCGCATCAAAGATAGCTTCTCTGTCCTTTATTTGCGTCGTTGTGATTTTTTCACTGGTTTCTCCGAAATGCTTGTGCAAATCCCTTAAAAATTGACCGGAACCATATCGTGACTCAACCTGTCCGTAACAAAAAAGGTTTGAACTTGGAAGAAGGTTTTGATCGAGAAGCGTCATACAATCCGCCGTGTCGTTGCCTGACCAGTTGTCGCCATCAGAAAAATGGAAAAGATAGATATTCCACTCTGAAGGACTATAGTGCTCTTCAATTATTTTTAGAGCAACCTTATACGCTGAACTGATAAGAGTTCCTCCCGACTCCTTTGTTTTATAAAAAGTATCAGCATCGACTTCCCTGGCAGTTGCATCATGAATGATATAGCGCTTTTCAAGCCCTGTATATTGGCGGCTGAGCCAGGTGTCGAGCCAGAAACTTGTCAGTCGAACGATTTCTTTTTGTTCATTCCCCATTGAACCGGATACATCCATCATGTAAACGATTACGGCATTTGCGACCGGGTTGTTGTAAACCTTGTAGGATCTGTATCTCTTGTCATCCTTTACAGGTATGATTACAGGACAGTCTTTATTGTATACTCCCAAGGCTATCGATCTTTTTAATGCCTCTACATAGGTTCTCTTGAAATGTCGAAGCGATTCGGGTCCCTGCTTCAGGATTCCTGTATATTTGTATTCCTGATCCTCGATATTCTTCTTCCCTTTGTTTTCAATATTGGGAAGTTCGAGTTCTTCACCAAGTATGTCGGCAAGTTCATCCAGAGTGACGTCAACTTCCAGGCTGTGCTGGCCCTCGGTATCCCCAGCCTGACCTTCTCCGGGCTGTGGAGGGCCTTGGCCGATCTCGTCACCAATCTCTCCGTCACCCTGTCCGACTCCCTTCTGGTTGTTTGATCCGAAACGAAACTTTGGGATGTCAATCCTTGGAAGGGGAATGGTGATTTTCTTTTTCCCCTGGCGTCCGATAAGGTCGCCGCTTGAGATGAATTTCCGCAGTTCTCTTTTGATTTTGCCCCTGTCGATTTTACGAAATCGATTCAGGTCGGATTCCGTCTTCATTGGTATTGACT
>JADFZC010000195.1 GCA_015232735.1 Oligoflexales bacterium
TTCAACCTCGTCGCTCTCTTTCCTGGGAGTGCTGAGATGGCTTTGTCCAGGCTTTCTTCTGTCTAGAAAATTCTGGATATATGAAGTTGAAATCCTGTGGCCCGGGGGTACACCGTCGACCACAACGCCGACGCCGGGACCGTGGGACTCGCCAAAAGTGGTTATGCGAAAAATATTTCCTAAGCTGTTTTCCATGATGTTTTTCTCCAAGTTTTTAATTGATCAGCGCATCAAAACCGAACAGACCATAGATTTCAAAAGAATGTCCAAGTACCTGGCCCGTTCCAAGTCCGGCATTTACGGTGACGCCTTTAATATCGGACTGGAGGTCGAGATTGTATCCATGTGCCGCCACCATGTCCTTCCACGGGGGAGGCGTTCGGCCGTACCATGCGCTGCCGTAATTGAAAAATGCCGTAAAGTCGAGTCTGTTGAAATAAAAAATACCGATGAGTTTTTCAAGATCTTCAACAATAGGATATGTCCATGATATTTTCGTCCTTGCCTGAGTATCGCCGAATGTGGCGCTGGTCAGCTGGCCTGGTCCTATCAGGTTTACATTGATCTCGTTGAATCCGCCCCCGGAACCGGGAATAAATGTGTTTAGAGGACGATAGGCCTCCTTTAAAAATTTTGTCCTTTTGCCGCGGGTTCTGCTTGCGCTGATTCCGAGGCCGAGCGTTGATTTTTTTATTGGGATGGAGATTGCAGTCCCGCCGCCAAGCTGGTTATATTCCCAGGTGCTGTTGATAGCCTCAGGTACGACCCTTGATGCGAAGAAGCTTGAAAGTGACAGGTATTGAAAGCTTTTGCTGTGGCTCAAATTCAGCTGAAACTCGTTCTGATGGCCGCGTCTGCCCTCATCCACAAACGCGTCAGGTCCCGTGAATGGCTTCAGAGTGGATGACAGAAGTCCAAGTTCCATATCCATATTCCATCTTGGAAAACTGCTTTTTCTGAGGATCAGCGCGCCTTTTTCGTCATAATACATGACTTGACCCTCAGCCGATCCATTATAGGTTTGATATCGGAAGACGCTGAGGGTGTAAGCCGCTGAAAAACGGTTTGTGAGAATCTGCAGCTTGGTGCTGGGAAATCTGCTCTCGAAACCGTACTGTGAACTCAGTTCAACAGTCTCGTTCTGCATATGGTCCATTATGGGAACCGTGAGCACTCCGTAGTTATAACCTCCGGAATCCGCGCCGATCCACGGAAAGGCGAAGATGGGCCTTCCCCTCCATTTCGAGGGCCTGGATTCCAGTGTTTCACTCTCTTTTGTCTTTTCCTCGGAAAGAGGGGGGGCGCTGCTTATTTTATCGCTTCTCAAGTTGGCCTCCTCGGGGGGGATTTCCTTCCAGCTTGACGTATTCATCAAGGCGGAATGAAGCGAAGTGCCTTCATGTGAAAAGGCGTAGACGATGGGTGATATGTGAGACTCCACCATGGAACAGAATCTTTTTGCCAATTTTTCCGGATCAACCGCCAGGTTCATCCTTCCTGTATCAGGCTCAAGGGAAAAAATGAGTTTTTTGTCCCTGTAAGGAAATATTCTGGCCGGAAATTCCAAAAAACGCCTTTCTTCCAGACATGAACCTTTGAAGTCAATTTTTCTCAAAAAACGTTCTCTTCTGTCTGCCGTCAGGACCCAGGCCTCATTATCGCCTGTTATTGCGATCGACAGGGGTTTTCCGCCGTCTTTTTGCCGGATTTTTTCAAACTTGCCCGAATCGGTGAAGTAACGGATGATTTCATGCTTTTCACCATGTATTGTTTCTGTTGTCTCTTTGAACCAGATTTCGGAAGTAAGGTAAGACCCATCTTCGCTCTTTTCATCCTTTTGACCCGCGTAGTGCAATGAATCCGGGAGCCTCGCTTTCAGCGGACATGTTATGCCGGTCTTCCGACCGGGTGTCTTTTGGGTTATCTCCTTTTTGTCGACAAAGCACAGCATCGTGAACTCTGTCTCTTTTTCAGTCCAGAGAAGCCTGTCCCTGCTTTCAAACAGCCTTGACACGCTGCCTTTTCTTCGGATTGTTTTGACCTTTTTGCTGATGTTTTTCATATAAACGGATATGTCTTCGGTATCTTCAAGGTCGTTTGATATGTTCGTCGATACGAAGGCCTTCATTTCCCTGCTTATGACCCTCGGGTAATTTGATTCCGCGGGGACATCGGAAAGAGTCTTGAAATCTTCCGGTTCACCCAGAAGGGGAATTTCGACCTCCTTTATTTCACCATCGACCTTCACAAGGTTGGTGAGCCTGTCACCTTTAAGGACGAGCCCCTCATTTGCCGGGTAGTAAATATTTCGGGCGCTCATTTCGACTAACGGTTTCATGTCCTTGTAATCGGGGTGCTTTGTCCAGTATTCCCCTGCGGCCTTCTTATACTCTTCGTACAGCTCTCTTCCGGTCTTGCCGGTATAGTTCTGGAAGGCTTTGTCCATGGGCATGAAGTCATTGAACGGCACTATGGCCACTCCCCACCACCATGGCATCGAGTAATGGAAAAAGTCGTCAAGGAGCATGGGCACCTTGTCGGCGCCGTATGTCCTGAGGATATAGGCCACGAAGGCGCCTGAGGTGGCATAACCTTCAACTGCGAAGTCTGATATCTTGCCAGTACCGTAAAGGCTGTGAAGCTTGTCATATGAGGGCCAGTTGCCTGTTAACGCATGATGGCGTTCTATCGATGATTGAATATCGGATCCGATGGAAACCGTAAGCGATTCCGCAAGCCCCTCTATCCACCATGCCGGCATCCATGGAAGGTGGATAATGGAACCTGCCGGTCCAAACCAGTTGTCCAGGTGCCTGTACATGGATGAATGGACATATTCATGAAGAGCCAGGTCTCGTCCCCCGTCTCCCATGGTTTGGAGTTCAACTGCATCGGTTATGAAATTGGCGAATGAGGCGTTGCCTGTCACGGATGAAACAATTACGGGAAGGGGCCTCGTCCTTTTCACTTTGAACCAATCTTCGACGACAGGTTTTGCCCTTTCCAGCGAGTTGATTATCATGAGCGCCTCATTTGGAAACCTCTCGTCATGATATAAATAGAAACTTTTGGTAGTGAGTTCGGAATATACCAGTGATCCCTGATTTCTCCCGAAATTAATGGGCAAACCCCTGGCTATTTGTGAAAATATCAATAAAACTGCGAGAAAGACTGTCTTTAAATTGAACACATTTAATCCTTTGTATGAACTGGGCAATATCCGATAATGTGCTTTTTTGTCAACTTTTCCGGAAAAAATTAATTTCCGAATCAATAAAAAAATCTATTTACTATTTTAGCTCATAATTAGCAGGTTGAGTCTTGCTTATCTATGAGGTTCATTGATATCATATTAATATTATGAATTAAGCAGAGGAAAATGTTAATAAATATTCCCAAGATTGAGGGATGGAAAAGATGGCAAAATCATCTGTTAGTGATTCTTATCAGGAAGGGCTTTCGACATTTTATTTGGAAAAACTTTGCGGCAAGGCAGACCTGGTATTCAGGTTCGGGTTTGCGCTGACGCTGAACAGGGACGGCGCCTCCGAGTGCGTGTACCTGACTTATAAAAAGCTTTCCAAGGAATTATCGGAAATTATGAAACATAATGATACCGAGTTGAGGATAAAGCTCTTGAATGTTTGCTGGGAGGCTTCAAAATATTCAAAAACCGAGTATCCTGTGGAAAATTCGGGTTTCGCAAAGTTTTTGATGACGCTTGACCAGATAGCGCGCGGATCTTTGATCGCAGTTGATGTTGAAGGACTTACTCCATCCGAGACAGCGGAAATTTTCGGTCTTGAAGAAATGGAAATCAGAAAACATCTTGCGACGGGCAGAAAAGCGCTCATAGAATATTCTCCATAAAAGCATTAATAACTTAAGACCAAAAAATGGGAGATAAATCGGATGTCAGGTAAACCTTCGGCTTTGGATGATAGAGATTATTTCTACGGCTACTTGAGTGACTATGTCGATGAAAATCTGTCGGCACCGGACAGTTCAAAGTATGTCGAATATATGAAAAAGGAAAATCTCTCTGAAATACCGGCCAAGTTCGGCAAGGCTCGCGGAAATCTTCAGATGATTGTCCAGGAGTATGGAATAGACGAGCTTCAGCTCAGGAAGCTTATAGCTCTTGTAGAGGACGATGCTTCAAGGGTCAAGCATGAAAACCAGAATATTGTAACTGTCGGGAAGAGCGAATTTCTTGGAAACCTGTTTAGAAGGATTTGCATTTTCGGCGGCTTTTTCGCGATTGTGTTTTTCAGCGTCTACTATCTGACCCCAAAGAGAAAGGCTTCATTTGATATTTTGAATTCCTTGAAGTGGGAAGCGATATCGATGGAGGAGGATCCGGACTGGAGGCTTGATCTTCCTTCCAATGATCTCAAGGAGGTTCAGGAGTATTTGAGCAATTACAGGGAACTCGGATTTGAATTCACCCCGCTTAAGAATTTTGATCCCTTGTGGGAGATAAATGGCGCGTCTGTCCTTGATTACGAGTCGACCAACGTGATCGTCATGCAATTTATCCAGAAGGAAACAAAGGACAGGTTATATTTCTTCCTCTGCGAGGGCAAGCTCACCGAGCTTCCAAAATCGGAGCTTAACAATAGAAATGGCCTGCTCTTCCAGGCGTATGGCGTGGGCAACCTTGAGATAATAAGTTTTCAGTACACTGAGAATGTCCTCGGACTCATGATGTCCCACCGCGGATCATTTGAGATGGCTGATCTGGCGCAGAAAGCCTCTGTCAAGATGTAATGGAAGATTAAAAACAAAAGAGCTTCTATTTACTCGCAAATCTGAACTCCCTTGCCCCGGTGATATCGCCTGTCACGGATTTAACAAACACAGTAATATCCATGAAATTGCTTATATCGATTCCCTGTTCCGATACGAAAAACATCCTTCCGTTTTTTATTCCCTCTTTTTTCAAAATAATGTCCGAACCGGAAGGCCTGTTTTTGTCTTCGCAGTATTTACGGTTTCCAATGCAGATTGTCCCGCTCGCGCCAAGGAGCGTGGAGGCCATGATGAAGGTTTTCGGCCCTTCCTTTTTATATATTCCGATATTGAGATTGTCATCGACAGGGATTTTGTTTGCATAGGCGGGATCTGTGCAGTTTTCATCCTGCGCAAGGTTATGTTTTGCAAATGCCTTGTTTATAAGGCAGTGGTTTGGAGATCTTGTTGAAGTGTTATTGTCTTCGTCATCAAGAAGAAGGACCTTGTTGTAGGAATCAGCGATCGCCGAGGTGGATTTTATATGCCTGAAGAAAAGGTCGCTTGCGATGAATTTGCCTTTTGTCTTTCCATATCGGGCGATAAGCGTCTCTCTCAGATCCCAAAACGCGCCGGATATTATTTCCCCGGCCGAATGAGGCTCATTGCTGCCTGAATCTCCAAGCCTGCGGGAATTGCTCAAGTTGCGGATAGTTCTGCTGCCATCGCGTAGAAACAGGCCTTTCCCGATCACGGAACTTTCGGAAAAATATGCGGCAGTGACATCCGCCGCCCCTTCGGAGAGAGCTATCTGCATCCTGCTTGCTCCGGAGAACGTCAATTGAAGGCCGTGT
>JADFZC010000196.1 GCA_015232735.1 Oligoflexales bacterium
TGCACCCCTGAAAAAATATTCCTAATCTTTTGTTTTGTTTAATATTTTTTCAAGCGAAGATATCCCGATCTGACTGCTTCAGATGTGCACACGACCTTTTTTTTTAGTCCCTTTGCCGTTAAAATTCTGCACATTTTGCGCAGAAAATTGCAGGCAAAGGGACTGAAGCCATCGGCAATCAGCTATCAGCTTTTTGGCCTAAGAGCTGATGGCTGACAGCTTTTTGGTTCAGACTGAAGCCAGGTTAGGATACCTGCGTTTGAAAAGAAAGAGCCGCATAACAATGAACAAAAATCATTCACTCTGATGCAATCATTTGACTATGAACTGATTTCAACTCCAAGAACTTTTGGCCATAAATCCGCTCCAGGTAATTTCCAGTGACAAAAAAAATCCCGCCTGTCAGCAAAAATCCTCATATTCACCTGTTTTTTTTTGCATATTCTTCCATGTAAAAACACACAAATAATTCCCTCCGCACAGCATTCATCTTTTTTAAGGGCAAAGGTGTTTCGTTGGCTTTACAAAGTCAACACCCGCACAGCCATCGTACTATCCAAATTTAAAGACAATCACGCAGTCATTCACTCTTCTGTTTCAAGACACTCGAATTCTATCAGACAATTGGATTATATTTTGCATAATTAACGACAAAACAGAAGTTCATAAAACTGATTGCCATTGCCGATTTTTAATTCCAGCATTAAGAAAGGGAGATATAATGAGAGAAAATTTTCTTAAGTACTCGGCATGCTTTTTTTCCTTGATCATAGTTTCATTCGCATTTTCATGTAAGAAGAAAACCGAAAATTCCCGTGTTACCTTCTATGACAACAAGTTTTTTCAATTCTCCGGAAAATTGCAGGACAATCTGAATCTCAGATCCGTTCCCCTATGCTCACCTAAGCTGGCGGCGCGTCTGGGCTCCCTGAGTTCCTCGACCGAAAGCTACTTCAGATTCAAATTTTACAAAGTAACTTATGAACAGCTGGATCAGGAGGTCAACGGCAGCAACGACGGCAAGGTCAAGAGCGTCATCGATACCGGAAGGGAAATGACTATACCCAAGGATGACATCGAGTCACAGAAGATAGAGCTTACGCCTCATTTTTATGATAAAGAAGTAATGAACGACGGCCATTACCTTGCAATCCTGTGCGAGAATTATAACCCCTGCCTTCCTCCATCCGTAGAAGCCTTGAACCAGTATAAGGAAAAATTTCAGGCCGGCGGCTGCGGACAGGCAAGTGACGGTCAGCTCAACGTGGGATGCAAGGAAATTCTGTTTTCCGGCGCAAGGGACGGAACATTCTTCGGGATCACCTATCCGGTAACGATAAAAAGCATGAAATTTATCCAGGGCGATCTTGATTTTGTCTATATTTCCTCATCATCCGGCGGCAAGTCCGGCGAAACCTGCGGCTCGGAGTTTTCAAAAAATGACGTGATCTTTGAATCCGGCACCGGACCGTCAGGCGAAATATCAGCTACAGAAAGCAATAGATCCTCCTCCTCGACCACATCACAGCAGATCCCCTCGATACCGGCCTCGCCCGATTTGCCCGATTATGTCTTCGAGACATCAAATGAGCCAGTGCCAACGCCGGCTCAGCCATCAGGATCAAATAGTGTAACAAGCGTCATCGATACAAGTACTCCCGCCGCGGCAAACACCGGCGGCATCCCCGCATTCCCGAACGCAATCACGCCCTGGCAAAGCGGCGCGCCATCCGCGGTAACCGGACAAATGCCCTATCAGCCTGCTGGAGGTTTTGGCACTTCTCCCTATGGAACCCCCATCTCCAACTTTGGAGGATCCACTTTTCCGGGTGCCGCTCCCAGTTTTGGCGGAAACAATTTTGGAACACCGGCCAATTTTGGAAACCTTTCCAACGCGATGAATAACAACTGGAGCAACTTTGCAAACAACTCCTTTGCCAATTCAATGGGTTCGATGGGAAATTTTATGGGAGGAATAAGCCAGTTTAACGCCACCCAGGGGGCAAGTCTTGGAAGTATCGGACAGTCTCTTTACAACTCACCCATAGGAGAAATCACGACTTTGGGACACCACTGCTTCAGCAAAGGCACAAAGATAGTGGTTGTCGATGTTGATGAGAACAATAACATTGTAAGATTCGGCCAAAAGAATGTCCAAGACATTGCAATTGGCGATCTAGTCTACGAACCTATAAAAAAGGTTCCTTACAAAGTCTATGAACAGGACAATCAGGTGCAAAGCATAGCGCTCTACAGGATTGACATTGCGACGGGCGATGGGAAGCAGGTTTCACTGACTGTATCTTCCGCACACCCGATCATTTCCATGAATGCGGACAAGATAGTCGGCATAACCCAGGTATCGAATCTGAGAGCCGGAGACAAGATACTCTATACCCCAGTTGGATCGGAACTAAGCACAAAATCCACACCAAAATGGAAGACCGTCGCCAGGATGACCAGACTCGGACAACGGGCGTTCGCAATGAGAAATACTCCTGAAAAAGGAGAAAAACTATACAACTTCAAGCTCGCGCCGGTTAAAAGCCGATATGACGCTGAAGACGTATTTCTCCTTGCAAATGGAATAGTCACAGGGGATCTGATGCTGCAGACAAAGCTGGGCGTTTTCACACAGGCAAGCTACATGGCTTCCATGAAGAGTGAAAATATTGATGAGGATACCGGAAATTAATCCTCGGCTATAAGAAAACGCCGGACATCTGTCTTTCAACTTCTCAATTTTCTTATAAACTCGAAAAAGCAGGTCGGATATTCAGCTTCAATCGCAATAATCCCTTTTCCATCAACCCCCGGGAGGGTAAGCCTCCTGCAATGGAGAAGATGATGTTTAAGCGACAGATTTTCAAGTTCAGGCGACAGTCTCTGCTTTGCCAAGCCGCCATATACCTTGTCACCGACTATAGGCAGCCCGTTTTTTTCAAGATGAACCCTTATCTGATGTGATCTTCCCGTAACGGGCATGGCCCGGATAAGTGATAAACCTTCTTCTTTGAACTCATCGATAACCTCAAACTTCGTCCTCGAATCCCGTCCACCTGAAGTCACTTCCCTGACCACCCCGGAATTCTCATCTATCCGGCCAAGGAAGCATCTCTCTTCAAATATCCTTCTTTTGCTTATGCCATAGCATATGGCGTGATACTCTTTTTCAACAAGCCTCCTCCTGAAGCACTCCATCAGCCATGCGGTTGCATCCGGATTGCGTCCGACAAGCAAGACTCCTGAAGTCTCTTTATCAAGCCTGTGAGTTATCTTAAGATCTTCTTCGCTGCCGAGATACTTTCCAAGCACCGAGCAAACATGCGGAAGCTTTCTATCCTTTCCAGGCTGGGATAAAAGTCCAGGAGGCTTATTGACAGCTATCATTCCATCCCTGTTGAATAATATGTCCTTATCACAAAACGAAAAAGGCTGCAGCCCTGACACATTTGCCATTTCAGTTTCATAATCCACATCGATCCTGTCGCCGATTCGCACTGAGGCAGAGGCTATTCTGATCCTCTTGCCGTTTATATATACAAGCCCCTTGTCAACAAGCATCTTGGCCTTTTTATGCGAGAGTCCGGATATTGAATCGGAAATGACATGGTCAAGCCTTCTTCCGTTCTCTGAATCCTTTACTGTAAATCGATGCCTTTTAATCATCAGAGTTTCCCTTTTCCCTCAAAGGGAAAGCTTGATTTGCTGTCCAGAAATCTTCGGGTGGCTTCCCTTGCCAAGGGCCATACAGCATCCCAAAACGGGTCCGGTATCGATTTCAAAAAAACCCTTTCCTTCAAAGTCGGATGATCAAAAGAAAGCCCGGCCGCATGAAGAGCGATTCTCTTCTCCCTGAAAGGAGTCCCTCCATATTTTTCGTCACCCGCAATCGGCCATCCCCTCGACGAAAGCTGTACCCTTATCTGATGGCTTCTCCCCGTGACCGGATATATGGCAAGCAAGGCGCCTCTGTCGCTGCGCTCAAGCACATCATAATACAGATGACACAGTTTGGCCTCAGAATCCCCCTTGTTTGAAACCACCGTCATGTTCCGGCTGCGGTCCTTTGCCAGATAATCCGTAAGGAGTCCTTTTTCCGGTTCCACGCCTCCTTCGACGACTGCTATATATGTCTTCCCGATTGCACGTGACCTGAACTGCTCATTCAGGCGCCTGGCGCTTTTGCTGCTCTTGGCAAAAATGACGATCCCTGATACCGGGCGGTCAAGAAAATGAACAGGAACCATATATCCTTTCTTCCCTTCCGCAAGAGAACTTTCGTAATAACCTCTTATGACATCCAGAAAACTCGTCTCCCCCCTGTGATCTCCCGCAAGCGAGATGCCGGGAGGCTTAATGGCTGCCAGGCAATGGTTATCTTCAAAAATAATTTCAGGTTTGAAATCGATATTCATAAAAGCCTAGTTACCAGGTTTAAGGAAATTTCGTCCTTCAGGGCCGGGTTTACATTTAAGGAACTGCCTGCGAACCTCCGCAAGAACAAGAGCCGCTGATGTAGCTACATTGAGACTCTCGACATCCCCCGTACCCTCGATTTTTATCATCTGGGAACACCGTTCCAAGGCCTTCTTCGTCAAACCGCTGTTTTCAGCACCAAAGAGAATAAGGCTCTTTTTTTTGAATTTCATATCATACAGATTCCTGCCCTTATGAGAAGAACTCCCGAAAATTGTGTATCCATGTGATACAAACCTGTCAAGCACGGCGCCAATATCTTCCATGTAAAAAAAAGGAACATACTCAGCTCCGCCCTCGGCGGTCCTGTATGCAGAACCTGAAAGGCACGTTTGATCCCTGCTGATGAAGACTATGCCCCTGCAGCCAAAATGGGCTGCAGCCCTCAGAACAGCACCCTGATTGTGAGGGTTAGCAACCGACTCTGCCAAAATGAAAATATCCGGTTTCCCCGGAATTTTCTCGCTATGGGAGAGATATTCTTCAAGATCGTTATCCCTGTATTTTCTCAATATGCAAATATTTTCATGATGAACACTTTTTGTGACAGCATCCATTTCCAATCTTTCAACAATATGATAAGCTTTTTTGTTTTTGGCGCAGAAAAAAAGCAGGTCCTTGAAAAGATCTTTTGCCTCATCTGTCACATAAACTCTTATTATGTCCTCTCTCGCCTTGGAAAAAAGAGCCCTGCAGGCATTTACGCCGGTAACCTTTATTTCACCTTCCTTATCTTCGCGTTCAGGAATCTTGCCTGTTTTTTTGTCGGATCGAGAACCTTTTTTAAATTTTGCAAAGGAACCCTTTGCTCCTTCTTTCCTCTTTGAAGTCATTTTTTTTCCGAAAGAAAATTGGTTATTTCAAACGATTGAGGCAAAATAATACATTTTTGGACAGGTCGGAAACTGAATTTTTGTTTTCAGCCCGGCAGCCCTTGAAACATGAAAGCATATTCACTTCTTTGAACCTGTTCTGTCAAGCGGCAAAATGACGGGTCATCGCATTAATCAACGCTGTCCAGGTCGTTATGACTGGACAGACCGTCAATATCCGTTTGCCTTGAATCATCAAGTTTAAGGAAACCTCGTCCTTCAGGGCGAGGC
>JADFZC010000197.1 GCA_015232735.1 Oligoflexales bacterium
TTTATGGAATGCTCGGCGTGGAGTCCCGAGGGTGAAACGAGGGCAACAGCGTCAATTTCGCCGCTGTTTATCATTTCGTCGTAGCTTTTATATGGTTTGACATCATTGAACCTTTTTACGAAAGAATCAAGTGCTGCGTCATTTGTATCACAGACCGACACCAGTTTTGCACCTTCAATGCAGGTGGCAAGGTTTTGCGCGTGCAGACTTCCAAGCCTGCCAAGGCCGACTGATCCCATGCGTAATTTTTTATTGCTCATATATCCGTTTCCTTTGATAGATTATAATATTGACTGTTGCAGAAAAACCGGGCGTTCCCGCCGGGCGTCAAGTGATCCGTGGTTAACATATTTCATTTTGAATTTAAAGGTGAATTTAACTTCGTTCAGCATGAGGCCGTAAAAGTGTGTTCTTCCCACTTTGGGAAGAGAAGTTTTTACGAATGAGATCTGTTCATTATCGTAAGCTCCGCAGGACTCAGTATCTTGTCCACATTCAATAGCAGGACAAGATGGTTATTCTGTGTCTTGGCCGCACCGGAAATAAATTTCTTGTTTATGTTTGTTGAAATGTTCAGGACTCAGCCTGCCTTTTTAATCATGAATTCATAAGTCTCACGTTCCATTTTTTCCCACTCGATATTGAACAGCGTTGTTTTTCCGATCCCTCTTAAATCGAAGATTCCGACTTTCTTCCACATTTTCCCCGCATAGTTGTCACGTATTTCTGAAGAAAAGAAAATATCTCCTGAAGAGGCGGCCTTTTCAATGCGTGACGCCATATTAACTGTGGGGCCTATCGCGGTATATTCGGAACGTTTTGCCCCACCGAAGGAGCCGACTATGCAGCTTCCCCTGTGTATTCCCACGCGCATGGTAAATTCACTTTTGCTGCTGCCGTTCCACTTTTTATTCAGTTCCTTTAAGGTCTTTTGCATTTCCACCGCACAGTATATGGCGCTATGCACCTGGGTTTCCGAGTTTGTCGGAACAGGAGCGCCAAATATTACCATGATCCCGTCCCCAATGAATTTATCCACCGTCCCGCCGAACTCAAAGACTATGTCTGTCATTGCATTGAAGTAATCGTTCAGTACTTCGGATGCGACATGCGTGCCAATTTCCTCGGATATTTGCGTGAATCCCACCATATCAGCAAAGAGGACCGTAATATTCATAAGTTTTGGCTTGTCGTCAAATTCCATTTTTCCTGATATGAATTGCTCGACAAGTTCATGCGGCAGGTACCTTTTCAGTACATTTTCAGTCAGATTTTGATTCAGCTCCTTTACTTTCTCCTCACTTTCCTTCAATTGGATCAGGTTTTCAATAACATTAAAGAGTTCCATTTCATTAAATGGTTTGGACAGATATGTATGCGCCCCTTTTGCTATGGCTATCATTTTGCCCTCCTCTTCACTCTTGGCGGTGAGAAGAACGGTCGGTATGCTCCTCAGGATTTCATCCTGAGCCATTCTTTCCAGCATCTCAGGGCCAGATAACCTTGGCATCATCCAGTCAACAATTATAAGATCCGGTTTATGCAGCCTGGCCTTCTCAAGTCCCTCGAAACCGTTTTTGGCAGTAATAAACCGGTAATCTTTCGAATTTAAAACCCTTGTTATCAAAAGTCTCATATCCCTGATATCGTCAACGACCAGGATGAGTTTGCCAGTGCCTTCGAGATGTTCTTCGACAGCGAGTTCCGCGGAATCCGTCTCAAAGCCTGTGATGAATTCTCTCGGACGATAATCTTTGAGATCTATTATCTTTTCAACGAAGATATTGCTCTCCTTCATTATATTTTTCAGGTCTGTGGAAAGCTCATTCAGGTTCAGCGGTTTTTTATAGGATTTGTAGAACAAGTGTTTCTCGCTCAAGATATCTGATTGATCATCCACACTACTATCATTCATCAGAAGTATCTTCGAAAGAGAATATTTTTTTATGAAGGCACTGGCCAGACCTTCGCTTTCTGAAACCAGGGTTTTCGAGTCAAGCAGTATGGAATAAAAAAAGAATTCTTCCAGCTTGGAATCGGCTTCCCTGAGGTTTTGCGCAGTGCATATGTTTAACTCGGCTTTTTGAAGGCTTTTGCAGTATTCCATAAGCCTGTCGGCATCCGAGTCAACTATAAGAAGGTCCATAGGATGCCTTTTAACGTCATATTTTAAAAACTCAACCCCAAATGTACTTCCTTTTCCTGCAACGCTTTCAACAAAGACGTTACCCATCATCGCCAAAGTCAGCTCCTTGACAAGCGCAAGTCCCAGGCCGGTACCCTCTTCCTTGGGCTTGTTCGAGTCTTCAATCTGGGAAAATACGTTGAACAGTTTTTGTTTGTTGTCGTCTGAAATACCCGGCCCTTCGTCACTTACGGTTATTCTTACACGTTCTTTGACAAGATAAAGTGAAAGTTCAATAGTCCCGCCACGGGGCGAGTATTTGAGGGCGTTCGACAGGTAGTTGAACACGATTTTTTCAAGGGCATCGATTTGTCCCAGCATATATGGATCTATTCTTTCAGGTATTCTGCTGATAAAACGGATATTCCTTTCCCCGCAAGCCGGAATGAAAAACTCCGCACAGGATTTCAGGAAAGTCGAAAGTCTTATGGGGCTCAATTTGAGATTTAATTTTCCTGAGGATACTTTTTGGAAGTAAAGAAGCTGGTTGACAAGCCTGAGCAGGCACTTGGCATTTTGCAGTGCCATGGTTGCATTGTCGTTTTCAGGCAGTTCCTTTGTCAGGGCTTCGATCGGATTCATTATCAGAGTCAAAGGGGTCCTGATTTCGTGCGATATATTTTGAAAAAAGTTTGTTTTTTGCCTGTCAAGTTCCTTAAGCCGTATATTTGCCATGCGAAGCTCGCTGGTCTGATCGGCGACCTTGACTTCAAGGCTGGTGTTCAACTCGGAAAGGCTCATGTTCAGTTCGTTTATTTCAAGCTGCTTTTTTTTCTGCTCCTGACGTACCTTGTCTCCAAGTGCGAGGGAAAGAAGAATTATTTCAAGTGCAGAGCCGACCTGGACCCCATAGACAGTAAGGAAATTGTATGGCACAAAGCTCAATGTTCTTGATGCGGTCAGAATACCGCCCGTAAAAAATGCAAAGAATGCCAAAACGTAGAAAATGGCGGGCCTGTAACCCCTTGACAGGCAAATTATCCCTATAAATGCCAAATATGGGAAACTGATTAGCGTCAGGTATGTGCCCATTTTTATGGACAGATTGTAAGGCATTAAAACTGACGATGTCATGGTCAGCAGAGCCAAAATCACAAGTATCAAGAATACATAATCCAGCTTTGGAGCAATATGTCTTGTCTCAAGAAAACTTCTGGTGAAAATATATAGCCAGAAAAATGCCGCCCCTATGAAAAAAGGTACGCTTTTGTTTGCCAGCCAAGGATAATCAGGCCATATGTATTGGAATGCCAGACCGCTGAACGACAATTGAAAAAGAGCAAAGCAAGAGATGTATAAAGCATAATAGATGTATACCATGTTCCGGATCGAAAATGAAAGGACTATGTTGTAGATGATCATAACAAAGACTATGCCATAGTAGAAGAAATGTATTCCATACTCGGTGGTCTTTTCCTGCGCAAATCTTTTTGACGACCAAAAGACTAACGGAAATTGGATGGAAGTGCTTGTCCTGCTTTTCATATAGAACGTCTTTGTTTCTCCGATACCCATGGAAACTGGAAAAACGAAGTTATGGTTCTTGAATCCGCGTTCGCCAAAAGATTTCATATTTCCGGTTTTTATCACATTTATGGAACCATCGGACGAAAGGGTATAGAATTCAATTTCATAATGCAAAGGATATCCCAGCTCCAGAAACCATTCCCTGTTTTCCTTTGTTGTGTTTTCAATTCCAAACCTTAGCCAGTAAGCAGAGCTGCTGAAGCCAAAGTTTGGGACATCCCATCTGCTCTTGAGCCAGAGCTTTTCATTTTTTGACGACCTGACATCATCGATGGAAAAGGAATTATCCTTGTCCTCAAGGTATTGAATCAGATTCCCCAGCTGATATATGTCCACATTTTCTTTAAGTATGATTTTTGATCCTGTGCCAGCTTCAGGCGGTGACGGGTCAAAGGCATACACGCTGCAGCATATCGAGGCTGCAAGCACTGTTGCCAACATTGAAACCCATTTATTCATCTACACGAATTCCTATGACAATTTCCCCAAACAACGAAAAACCAAAAACAAGAAGGTGAAATGTTTCTGCAACACCGAATTTTCAAATTAAATTCAAAGCACTATGAAAGATCATCGGAATGATCTGAGGATCGCTTGAGAAATTAAAGATTTTTAGATAAAACCATTTGGAATGGTTTAGCTTTTTGCCCTATAAGCTGATATCTGAACGCTGACAGCTTTTTGGTTCTGGTTAAAACCAGGTCAGGTTAAGAATCCATCACGAAATTTGAACGCCCACTGGGCAATTTTTGCCTCATTTTTTAAAAACATTGCATTTCTCCCGCAGACTCTATGGGTGATATTACCAATCATGATATAATAACAGCATACATTTCCAATTCTCACGGGCCTAAGCCCCGCAATCTTTTTTATACAGGACAGGCAATGAACAGTTCCAAAGACCGGCTAAGAGGTCTTCAAAAATACTTCAAACAGACACTTTTCATTTCCATGTGCATTTTCCTCATTGCCACATGCAATGACAGAAACGCTGACGACAACGCCAAAGCCGCTCAGGATGCGGTCTATGAGTTTCCGCTTCTAATATTGAAAAACCACATTGAAAAACTGCCCCTGGGACGTTTCATACAATATGCCGAGGATGCCGGCGGAACAATGACTTTAAGTGAGGTCACTTCCGACAAAAACGCGGCACTGTGGAAGAAAAGCGACTCGGACGCCCCTAATTTCGGCTTTACAGGATCGACATACTGGATGAAAGGCGAGATAAAAAATGACTCTTCCGGGGATATGAAGCTTCTGATCGAACTTGCCTTTCCGCTTCATGACGAGCTTGAATTCTACCTGTCGACAGACGGCTCTGCCATGAAAACAACAACAACCGGCAATCTCAGGCCGTTCAGTGAGCGTATGTTCGACAGCATGAACTTCGTCTTCCAGGTGGATATTCCAAGAGACAAAAAAAGCATATTTTACCTTAAAAGCAAAAGTGAAAACTCAATGCAGTTTCCGCTGACGGCATGGTCACCAAAAAGGTTCGCTGAGGAAAAAAGCCGTGAGTACGGCTATCAGTTCTTCTATTTCGGCATCGTGTCGGTGATGATTCTTTACAACCTGTTCTTTTCAATTTCGGTAAGAAACAGGGGCTACATTTACTACGTTCTGTATGTCGGAAGCCTTGCGCTCTTCCAGTTCGGGCTCACAGGGCTGTCTTCGCAGTATCTGTGGCACGAGTCACCATGGCTGGCCACAAAGTCGATTCCCTTTTTTATTGCCTCCACGGCGCTATGGCTGTGCATGTTCTCAAGGAGTTTTCTGGATACGGTCAATGTTGCCCCGAGATTCGATGCCATATCCAGGGCTATGGCCGCAGTATCCCTCCTTCTCATGCTTCTCTCTC
>JADFZC010000198.1 GCA_015232735.1 Oligoflexales bacterium
AGAAGGGTGTTTTTATCTTCTTTCCGGCGAATATGGGCTAAACAAAATTCTTAATACCGCGGATGAATTTAGAAGAAGAAACACCCTTCCCCAAAAACCCGTGTATGTTTTTCACTAACGGAATACCTGCGGTTTTTTAAAGCAAAAAATCATTTAACTGTTGACAAATAATACAAGTTTATTATTTATCACAAGTGGTTTTTATCATCAGAAAGAGAGGAAATATGCCAGGCGTTATTGCAAAAGAGGACCAACAAGTTGAAATTATGATGAAAATATTTAAGAAGCAGGTAGAAAAAGCCGGCACCATGGCGGAACTTAAAAGACGGGCATCTTATGAAAAACCATCAGTTAAGAGAAAAAAGAAGAGCCTCATGGCCAGGAAGAGATTGCTTAAACAGGTCAGGAAATTCGTAAAATAGCCATTTTCAAATCTTTTTTAAAGAAGAGTGTTTTCACCATTTAAAAATTTGCATCCACGGGCATGAAAGAGTGTCTGCATCTCGAAGATGTGTTTTTGAATGTCGCTGAGTTCCGTATTGAACTCAGAGAGTGTCGGATTGAGTTTATTAAGTAATATTCTGGCAATGCCTTTCCAGTCAGAGTTTGCTTTGGCCATATTGATCGTCAGTTTGATTTGGTTGATCTGGGAAATTGTCTTTTTGGCGGAACTCATTTTTATTTCTGTCAAGTCGATGAGTTCTGCAAGATGAGAAAAGAGATCAACAGTGAGTTCAAGATCCTCCTCAAGAGTATTGACATCAGAGGGCACTGATTTTGAGGCTGTCTGCCAGAAATCCACAGCTATGGGTTTCAGGTTTTTTATCATTGCCTGGATCAGATTTCTTAGGGCATCTATGGTTTGGATGGATAATTCAAGCGGATTGTCAATTTGAACTTCAAGCCTGGATTCAGCTGACAGGAGACTTGCTGTGAGCTTTGGCGAGACCGATGCCCCGGTTACATCGAGTTCCTTCTCATCCAGCCTTATTTTGGTTATGGTATTGTCTTTGGGCAATAGTGAATGCTCAATCCATTGAAGTGCGTCACCCAGGGTTGCAATCGGTATAGGTACCGGTATTTTTTTCTTGTTGATATATACTTGTTTTAACATTCCAATATCAATCCAAACACCTTATGTCGTTATACCTTCGAGATTGAAACATCCAGTTGTTCAAGCGATCCCATGGCTTGTTTTAGCAGGGCATGGGCCCTCATGTTATCCGGTTCGGCATCCAGGATTTTTTTCATAAGCGTGACAACCTCCAGGCTGCGCCCCTGTTTGTATAATATTCCCCCAAGGGTATATGCTATATGGTTATCATCAGGTTTCAATTCAAGATATCTTGACAATATTTTCTCAACCTCGCCATATTTTTCAGATTCATGAGACAACTTGACAAACGTAAAAATAGCGGCCGTGTTCAGAGGATTGATTTCAAGGGATTTCTTCACCCATTTCATGGCTTCTTTCAATTCTTTCAAACCCTGAAAGGCCAATCCAAGCCCCAAGTTTGCCGCCTCATCATCAGGAGCCAGGCTCACAGCCTTTTGAAAATGTATTATGGCACTGTCATAACTATCCCTTACAAGAGACACAGTTCCCAGTCCAATATGTGCTCTTGACGAATAAGGATCGATATCAATCGATTTATTGTAAGATTCCTTTGCCGACTCATAATCGCCTAATTTGGCAAAACTGTCAGCCACCAATTTATGTAATAATGCCTGATGATGTAGCGGTATTTCCTGTTTTTTGAATAAATCCTCGATCATGTCAACTGCATTCAATATTTGACCATTTTTCACAAGATTTTCCACTTCCGCTATCTGATGGTCGATAACTGCATCTTCATTTTTAAATGAAAGCACATTTATATTATCCAGAAAACTTATCATGCTTGATTTTGCGAGTTTCATATTGAATCTGCTTGCGACATCGGAACTGTTTTTTTGCACTATGTCATGAACCAAAGTGCCGGCTTTCTCCAGTTTTAATATCGCTGACGATATCCCGGAAGGTGACGATGAACAAAAATCGATTCGATGTTTTCCACAAAGTTCCTCAATAATAGGAGACCTGGAACCCAGTACAGGCACTTCATTTGCCATCGCTGTAAGAAGCCTGTACGGATCACCATCTATTCTATCCCTGGCTGGCAGAGTTGAAATATATATGGCATCGCTGGCTGCAAGAATCGTGGCAGTTGCCTGTCTTTCCGGCATAACATAGGAAACTCTGTCCGTAAGTCCAAGATTTTTTATTTCGTTATTGAAATGATTGGAGTAGGAGCCAATTCCGCTGATAACAAGCCTTATCCTTCTTTCAATGCTTGGACTTTTCCTCATCGCCATTTTAATGCCGATCAAAAGATCATACAGACCTTCCTCCCACTCAATCTGTCCCAGATAGCTTATGACTATATCTCCTTCCGCAAGTTTCAACGCCTTTCGAGCCTTTCCCTTGAGTTTGCCGGAATTTGCGATTTTCGGCTCCACCCAGGGGACAATATGAAATATTCTGTCCCTGTCAACACCTTCAAGTTCCAAAGTTTGCAGAGCGGCTTCGGATTGAACGATAAAGGCATCTGCGCTGTTTGTTACTTCTTCTCTTACCGTCCGCATCTGATCGATATCGTTTGCAGGATAAGGTAAAAGATTGTCTATTGAAACAATAAGCTTGAAATGATATCTCCATTTTGCCTTTAGAGCTTGATAGGCAAAAAGTCCAAGCCTTTCCTTTACAATTACAATGCTGAAATCCGACAATGCTTTTTCGAGCCCTGGAAGATAGGAGGGATTTTCATCATAATCAGGAAGGGCAATGCACGTCAGATCGTGAAAGCAGCTTGTTTTTGTCAAATAGGCACATATCGATTCCGAGCTGATTACATTTATTTCATAAATATCCTTTATCAATTGAAATTGATCAATTTCATCGACGCTTGGCAGACTGCCGATAACCAGAGCCAATTTAGGCTTTTTCTCGACCATGATAGGTGCCTCCTTAAAATTATTATGCTATGGATACTATACAGCATCCTGAAATAGCATCTTTCCTCTTGTTCCTGAACGAAATTTGCCGATTTTATTTTTACTGGCTGAACATGTCTTGATACTTTCCTCAAGTTCGGAAAGTGCAGTCTTTATTATGTCAGACAGTTGCTTATCGATCGAATTGATTCTTCCAATCAGGTTTATGGCCTCGTCATCCTCTTCAATGGAATAACCTTCCATTGTTTTCCCAAGATATTCTCCCGTTCTGAAATTATAAAATGCCGCCTTTCTTAAAGATAAAAGTCTGAGCGCTCCGTCAATATCACCAAACTGCAATTTTTCCAGAGCATCTTCACCACGTTTCAAGTACATGGCTAATGCGACACCGGCCTGATGGGTATACGTTGGTGCCATCTTGCTTCCGATTGAAAAATTAAAAGCTTAACAATTAATATTTTATGAGAAATAGTAGGATATGTCAAACAACGCGACTTTATATGCTGACATAATTGGGATTATCAAATGTCCCTCTTATCTGATATTTCAGCTGGCCATTTGATCCTCCAACGGCGTTCAAAATAAGGCTGAACTTTTCCTTTAAATCATTTTGAAGAACAACATTCAAAGATACGTTAAGTACAGATTTCAAGATCTGTTTTTTCAAGGTTACATTCCCATCGAAATCAACCTGAAGCTCCTCTGTATGAAAACCGGATACTTTTGCTATTGATAAGTCTCCATTAGCCATTTTTGCCTTTATTACGGCTTTTTTAAATACCTGGTCCTTAACAAGAAGCGTCTTGTTATTTAGCTTAAGTATTGCATTTTTAATTTGAAGATCGACATTTCCCGAGGATTCGGACAGATTTGACGGATCAAGGTCAAGCCTAAGTTCGCCAGCGAATTTTCCACTGATATCAATTTGCGGCAGAAGTCCGGAAACAAGCGGATTCATGGTAGGACTTGAAGCTTTAAGAGCCAAGACAAAATTTATTGGATCTCTGATTTCAAAATTTTCACTCTCCAAAATAACTGCTGAGGGAATGAAGAGTTTTTTGAAAATAAGATTAAAAATACCAAAACGCACGACAATGTTTATATAGCCCTTGTCCTTTGTCTTCACTGTCAGATCTGCCGAAATCCTGCCTATTAACAGGTTTAGGACACTTATTTTCACAAGCGCTCTCTGAAATTCAAGCGGCTTGGCGCTTGGAGTTGCCAAAACTTCAATCTTTTTCAGGTCAAAACCAAGGGGAAATGAGGGACTTAGTTCCTCGACTCTTATAGTGAGATCAGTTGATTTCTTTATTTGAGACGTAACAGCTTCCTTTAGGACTCCATATGGAAAAGTAAAATAAAGAAAAAATATGAAACTGAATATAAAAAGGAAGACATAACCGAAGTGGTTTAAAAATTTTGCTAATTTTTCTTTCACTTAAGAATTATCCTCCCTTTTTTAATCCTGTAACTTTCACTTGCGCGTCAAAATACAATTTATCTCCATATCTTGCTCTGATCTGTAAATCCTGAATAAACAGACCAGCTTCCGATTTTTCTATTTCGCCCATCAATTTGAGAAGCCTTGGGATGGAGACCTTTGGCAGCCTGAATTCAACATTTACATATTTGAGACGCTTGGATATTGCCCTGTCTTCCGGAATATTTACCTCTTCAGACCTAAGCGATTCCATGGTAACACCCTGTTGATTGCCGATTTGCTCGAAAAAAGATTTCGGCCGAAAATTGGCCGTTTTGGCATCAATGTTGTTTATCATCATCTCCATAACCTGCGATTTGCTTTTCAAGTCAACTGACATGCTTCTGACATCCTGGAGTGCTATAAAACCCTGGTTCAATTCGGTCTCAAGGGCATTGATCCTTGAGAAGTATATTCCAAAGATCGCAATGACAAGAACTATTAAAATCCCGATTCCGGCCATAACGACTGTCGACTGATTGTTTGGAGACAACTTGTTGAAACTGTCGATAAAGAAATCAAAACGCTCATTGTTGACGCCAAAAATGCGCCTTCTCAGGATATTCAGGCCTTGCCTGATCAATCCCTCTATCATGTCGGCAATATTTTTCAAAAACCCCATGAAGCCCCTTTCCTTTCTCCCTATTCCTTGTTGATATAATTGGCATTCAATGTAAATTCAATTTTCTTCCCGTCAGATCCAGGTATGGTTCCTGAATTTTTTTCTTCAACATCTTTCAGTATCGGGCTCTTTTTCAAATTTTCAATAATCGTTGCCTGGGATGAAAAATTATCAGTCTCCGCTCTCAAAACAAGTTTACCTTCACCTGGAAGGGTTGTTTTAAAATCAAAAAGAGTTACGTCAATCATTACATTCTTGGGTATTGCGGTACTGAGCTCCTGAAGGACCCTTAAAGCTCCGCTATCAGTCGTAAGTGTTCTATACTCGGAGACTGCATTTTCAGCTTCCGAAATTTTTTGCCTGTATTTTGCAGAGGCATCTTTTGTCAATTTTTCAAAAGAGATGCTTTTTGCTGAATATTTGCTCTTTTGATCGGGAAAACTGGAAAGGAACTCCTTTCTGTACTGTTCT